>CAJXME010000312.1 GCA_913056245.1 uncultured Alphaproteobacteria bacterium
AATGTTCGCGCACATAAGCGTTGATAGCCGGCTCAGACAAAATCTCAAGCGCGATTTTTTCGCAATAAATGCAGCCCTTCTGATCAAATTTGATCATCAGCACTTTGCCCTCATCAAGGGCTTCTTCCAAGTCATCCGCCAATTCAAGGAAAGACTGATGATACCAATCGTAATGGTAGATGCCATCTTCGCCCATCGTGGGGGTCATATCGCCGGCCCGCGCCGCTTGACTGAAACTCAGCGCCATCATCAGGGCCAGCATCCCCGCGATGACCATTGGCAAAAGGCGCGCCATCATTGTTGATGCAATCTGTTTAGGTTTCATCATGACTATACCTCTTTCCCTTGCGTTAACCGACCGTCTGGAAGGATGAAAATGTCCGCAACATCCAAAACCCAACATCATTCATCTTGCCAGAAACCATAACCCCGCCTGTCAGAACCATCAGCGCACCAAGCGTGTATTTGGCGATCGGCGCCAATCGTGACATGCCGCGAAAACGCTTAGTGAAGGCCTCGGCAAAAAAAGCAACCGCAACAAATGGAATGCCAATGCCCAAACCATAGGCCAAGAGCAACAACAGCCCATCATGGCTTTCGGTTGAACTGGCCACGACGAGGAAAATGGTGGCTAAGACAGGCCCAACGCAAGGCGTCCACCCAAAACCAAAAGCCAAACCCACGACATAAGACGTCAGAACACCACCGGATTTGAAATTCGGCATATAACGCATCTCGCGATCAAGCCAACCGAGGCGGATCAACCCCAAAAAATGGACGCCCAGCAAAATAATCAACGCCCCAGCGATTTGCTGGAACAGCACCATATGACGGGCGAGCATCGAGCCCACCACCGTCGATGAAATCCCAATCAGCAGGAACACCGAGACAAAGCCCGCGACAAAAAACAAGGAGGCCATGACCAAACGAAAACGCTTCGCCGCTTCGCCGCTCGCGTTACCGTTCTGCAGACTGCCCAAATATCCCAGATACCCCGGGACAATTGGCAAAACACATGGCGAAAAGAAACTTAACACCCCGGCTAGTATCGCTGCATTGATGGATAAATCCATCATGCGCTTCCCCCCAATTTTTATTACATATAAATTTCTATATATTAATATATATGATTTTTTTTATATTTTGAACGTGAATCTGCAATCGCGACATTTTTTCCACGTTCAGATGGCTTTTACCGTTATTCAAAAAAAGAATCCCATGACCGGCGGCCATGGGATTCGTAAAGCGTTTGACTATTGACGAACCGCTGGTGTTTCCACCGTCAATCCGTTGCCGCGCCAAGCGATGTATAATTCAAGCGCGACATAATCTTCGTGGCCATAAGGCAATTTTGTCGCCCGAATATTATCGTTACACCCCCGGAAGCGGCGATGGGTAGACCCGATCCCGTTCCATTTCACGCGATAGGTTGGGAAACCATTGATATGCCCTTGCGAGAGCATATCAGCGCGGATGTAATTGCCGTAATTGTCTTCATGGCAATGGGCGCAGGACATATCCAATTGGCCGACGCGCTCATAAAACAACGCTTCACCCTTTTGGAAAGTGGCGTTGGCAGGACCATCGACATCGACATTGATGGGGCTGCCATTCGCCAGATAGCGAATATAAGCGGTCATGCCGAGCATATCCGCCTTTTCCCATTTGTAAGTCTTTGCGCCCATGGCGGTTTCACGGCAATAGTTGATTTGCTGCTCAAGCGTCAAGACTTTGCCAGCGCCGTCGTGATAACGCGGATAGACCGCACCCGCCACATCCGCGGCCACGCCAGAACACTCTTCCCAGACTTGAGCCAAAGACAGACCTTTGCTGCCATCAACTTGATCCCAGATGCCTTCGCCGTATTCCACCGTCAGCATGCCCGGATTTTCAAACTCATCCGCCTGCATATCGCGGATCATGTCTTTCCGGAAATCGAGGCCAGAGATCACCTCACCCAATGGGTTGCGGGAATCCGAAGGCTCGACCACCGTGGCGGTGCCATCATGGTAAGGCGTTCCAGCGGCAAGCGCAGAACCTGCCACCAACATCCCAGCCAAGGTTAACGTTACTTTTTTGAACATGTTTTCCTCCCTCGTTTTAGCGCTAGGCTTGGTTTGTTTAACCCACCTTCATGTCTTTTTTAGTGGTGAATTCAGCACCACCATCTTCGACCCAAGTGAATTCAAAACTGCCGCTCTCCGTCGCCTTAAATGGGAAGGAAATAAACGGGTTTGCCGATACCGCAGGCTCAAGGGCAACACTGAAAACCGGGGTGCCGTTGAAAGACGCGCGGAAGGTGTTGATGATCTTACGTGGAATCACATTGCCTTCCTTGTCTTTGGCGCGGCCTGTGTGCATTGGATGCGAAATCAGCGCTTTGATTTCAACGATTTCACCAGCATCAGCCGACTTAGGGACTTTTACGCGGGGTTTAATTTTAGCCATTGTTTTGCTCCTCTAAGATTGGGAT
>CAJXME010000313.1 GCA_913056245.1 uncultured Alphaproteobacteria bacterium
AGAAAGATTTTGCGATCAATCTTTCTCGGTATAAAGTCGCTGAACGATTCGCAGCCGCCTAATTACGGTGCTGCAAAACTGATGATGAACGCAGTCACTTACTTCATTCAATAATTTCACTCGTGCGTGGGCACGCGCGAGGGTTCGGGAACCCGCGCCGTCTTGCCAGCAAGGCCAGGGGGTTCGTTCGAGAAGACGACCTCAACGCCGCTATCGGCAGCCATTGCGCGCGTTGCTAACGTTACCGCGCGCTTGAACGGATCGAGAGGCGCCTCTTTCCGTTTCGGTCCAGCCATGACGATATCCTGAGAAGTCCTACAGCCAGTGCGCTAACTCAACGCAACGTTGGCGGTCGAATCTGGCAAGTCCTCGCCGAAGCAGCGCTGATAGAATTCGGCGACCAATGGACGTTCGAGCTCATCGCACTTGTTGAGGAAGGTGAGGCGGAAGGCGAAGCCGACATCGGAGAAGATATCTGCGTTTTCCGCCCAGGTGATCACGGTGCGCGGCGACATCACGGTTGAAATATCACCAGCCATAAAGCCTTTGCGCGTCAAATCAGCCAAGCGGATCATGCTGTCGATGATATCCAAATTGATGATCGTGCTGTTTTTGTTCATCTTGCCGCTGACAATATTCTTTTCAATGTCATGGGGCAGGTAATTCAAGGTGGAGACAATCGACCAGCGGTCCATTTGGCCTTGGTTGATTTGCTGGGTGCCGTGATAAAGCCCTGTCGTGTCGCCCAAACCAACGGTGTTTGCTGTCGCAAACAGCCGGAAGGAAGGATTGGGGCGGATCACGCGGTTGGTATCCAGCAAGGTCAATTTGCCTTCGACTTCCAAGACACGTTGGATCACAAACATCACATCGGCACGGCCAGCGTCATATTCGTCGAAAACCAGCGCCACAGGGTTTTGCAACGCCCATGGCAAGATGCCTTCGCGAAATTCCGTCACCTGCTTGCCGTCGCGCAGGACGATCGAATCTTTCCCCACCAAGTCAATCCGGCTGATATGGCTGTCGAGATTAACCCGAATGCAAGGCCAGTTGAGCCGCGCGGCGACTTGTTCGATATGGGTGGATTTCCCCGTGCCGTGATAGCCTTGGATCATCACCCGCCGGTTATGGGCAAAGCCCGCCAAAATAGCGAGGGTGGTGTCGCGATCAAACACATAGGTTTCATCCAGATCAGGCACATATTCAGACGCTGTTGAAAAGGCAGGAATCTCCATATCAATATCAATATTGAAGACGTCACGAGCGTTGACCGTGACATCAGGAGCGTCAAGGCTATGGGCGGGGCGCCGCTGAGTCGTTTGGTCGTCTGATTGCTGGGGTGATGGTGCCGCTGACATGAGGGATCCTTCTATCTGTATTTTGAACCTTGATAAAGCAGGGTTAATGATCAGGCAAAGTGTTTTTTCAGAATACTGTAAGCCCAGTTGATGGTTTTAAGGCGATCTTCCGCCTCGCGTGACCCTCCATTGGCATCAGGGTGGTGGGTTTTCGCCAATTCTTTATAGCGTTTTTTCACCTTATCCTGATCCATGCAAGGGGAAAGTCCAAAAATAGACCACGCTTTGCGTTGGTCTGGGGAAAGTTGCGGTTGGCTGGAGGCGCGTTGCTGGGAGCCGTCGCCCATGACGCCAAAAGGATCATCAAATTGCGCTTGCCATGCTGTGCCATCGGGGGATTTGGCGGATGTGCCAAATTTCCACGACGGGCGTTCCCATGTGGTGGAGCGGCGAATGGCATCTTCCATGGCGATTTCGTCCATGCCTTCAAAATAATTCCAAGATTTGTTGTATTCGCGGACATGATCAAGGCAGAACCAGATGTAATCACGCACGTTATGGCTTGAGCGCGGCGCTTTGTATAAGCCATCTTCGGTGCAACCGGGCTTAGCGCAGGCCGTCTTGGCGCTGTCGTTATCATTTTTCCAGAACCGATAATCCGGCGTTTCGATCGTCTGCTTCTTCATGATTCTATTATAAAGCGGGTTGCGGGAATGCAAAGTCATGCCGTGACAAACTTCGATATTTTGATCGGCGCCTTTTGCCGCATGGGATGCGGTATTTTAATGCCTGAACCCTCAATTTAGGCTATAGAAGCATGATGACAAGACAAGACCGCATCATTGCTCAATTGACTGCCGCTTTAGCGCCCACTGCGCTTGAGGTTCGTGACGTCTCGCATCAACACCACGGCCATGCTGGCTGGCGCGAAGGCGGCGAAACGCATTTTGAAGTCGATATCGCAAGCCCTGCCTTTGACGGGCAAACACGGGTGATGGCGCATCGGCTGGTCAATGACGCGCTTGCCGAAGAATTGGCGGGTGGCCTGCACGCGCTTCAGATCAAAATCATCCGATAAATGTTTTAGCTTTTGCTAGATTTGCGCTCATCGGCCAAAGCGAGGGCGGCGTCGTGATCAAGCGCATGACCGATGCAACTATCCGCA
>CAJXME010000314.1 GCA_913056245.1 uncultured Alphaproteobacteria bacterium
ATCATCCCCGGCAGATGCGCCGCCCCACCCGCGCCCGCGATGATCACTTGAATGCCACGGTCTCGTGCGGTTTCAGCATATTCGGCCATCCGTTTTGGGGTGCGGTGCGCGGAGGTGATTTTGGTTTCATAGGCAATGCCCAGTGCATCCAAAATATCCGCGGCGTGTTTCATGGTCGGCCAATCGGATTGACTGCCCATACAAATGCCGATAGCGCAAGGATTGGAAGAGGGAGAAGATGAAGACATAATGACCGTTCCGTTATTCCATTAAGCGATAATATCGGGAAGTATCCGGCTGTGTATAGAGCGGATTTCATCTTTAATGGCCAATTTCCGTTTTTTCAGCCGTTGAATTTTCAGCATATCGACGGACGGGCTGCTGCTGACAATGCCCAAAAGATCGTCAAGATCACGATGCTCTAAGGTCAACTCTTCGAGTTTCTTTTTGAGCAAATCCTGTTGCTGTTGAAGATCATTATCGTTGGTCATGAATTTTACTTCTTTATGCTCGTGCCTTTAATCACAAGGATGGGCTTTATATTGCGCATTTAAGCCCATGGCAATGTCTTCGATTTATCAACAATTGGTAAGGGGAACTTCTATAGGCTTGCGTCCTTAGCCGCAAGACGCCAAAATAATGAACGCCCTCTGGGTTAAATATTATTATACCGAAAAAGGTTGACTTTGACCATGACTGATCCGTTTTCCGCCATCCAATCCGCCGCGCAAGAAAACCCCCAAGCCTTCTGGGCCGAAGCCGCCAAAGATGTCGCTTGGATGACGCCTTACACCCGCATTTTGAACGACGATAACCCGCCCTTTTACCGCTGGTTTGAAGGCGGCACGCTCAACACCTGCTATAACGCGCTGGATCGCCATATCGCGGAAGGCCGTGGTGACCAAGCGGCGCTGATTTACGATAGCCCCGTCACCAACACCAAGAAAACCTACACCTATCAGGAATTGACCGATCAGGTCGCGGCCTTTGCGGGGGCGATGGCGGCCGAAGGGGTTGGTTATGGGGATCGCGTCATCATCTATATGCCGATGATCCCCGAAGCGGTGATCGCGATGCTGGCCGCCACCAGAATTGGCGCTGTGCATTCGGTGGTCTTTGGTGGCTTCGCGGCGAGCGAATTGGCCAAAAGGATTGACGATTGCAGCCCTAAAATGATCGTCAGCGCGTCTTGCGGGATCGAGCCCAACCGAATTGTTGAATATAAGCCTCTTCTGGATGGCGCGATTGAAATCGCAAAAAACAAACCGCAAAAATGTATTATTCTTCAGCGCGATATGGCCCAAGCCGAAATGATCGCTGGCCGTGATCTGGATTGGCATGAAGCGCTCAAAGGCGCAACCCCGGCGGATTGCGTCGCGGTGGATAGTTCAGACCCTTGTTATATTCTCTACACCTCTGGCACTACCGGCGTGCCGAAAGGCGTGGTGCGGTCGACGGCCGCGCATATTGTGGCGCTGAAATGGTCCATGAAGAATATCTATGACACGGACCCCGGCGATGTCTATTGGGCGGCGTCTGATGTTGGATGGGTGGTGGGGCATTCCTATATCGTCTACGCGCCGCTTTTCCAAGGCTGCACCACGGTTCTTTATGAAGGCAAGCCCGTGGGCACTCCTGATGCTGGCGCGTTCTGGCGCGTTATTTCTGAACATAAAGTCAAAGTGATGTTCACCGCCCCCACCGCCATCCGTGCCATCAAGCGCGAAGACCCCAATGGCAAATTGCTGGCGCAATATGATATGAGCCATTTCAAAGCGCAATTCGTGGCGGGTGAACGCTGTGATCCCGACACGTTGAAATGGGTGGAAGATAAACTCCATGTGCCGGTGATTGACCATTGGTGGCAAACCGAAACCGGCTGGTCGATAGCCGCGACTTGCTTAGGCATAGACAAATCACCCTATCGGATTGGCAGCCCCGGCCGCGCTGTTCCGGGCTGGGATGTGCAGGTTTTGGACACGGCAGGACACCCTGTTCCCGCGGGAGAGATCGGCGCGATTGTGGTCAAATTGCCGATGCCGCCGGGATGTTTACCAACGCTTTGGAATAATGATGACCGCTTTGTCGAAAGTTACATGGCGGAATACCCCGGCTATTATAAAACTGGTGACGCGGGGTATATCGATGAAGACGGCTTTGTCTATGTGATGGCGCGTACCGATGACATCATCAATGTCGCGGGTCACCGTCTCAGCACCGGCGGCATGGAAGAAGTGCTGGCCGCCCATCCCGATGTGGCGGAATGCGCGGTGGTTGGCGCCGCCGATACGCTGAAAGGTCAGGTGCCGCTTGGCTTCCTCGTCTTGAAGAATGGCGTTGATCGCGCGGGAACGGAGATTATCGCGGAAGTCGTCAAAATGGTGCGTGAGCAAATCGGCCCCGTGGCGGCCTTTAAGGAAGCCGTCATAATTCAGCGCTTG
>CAJXME010000315.1 GCA_913056245.1 uncultured Alphaproteobacteria bacterium
CAAGCGCCTCCGCCGTCGGCGGACAGCCCGGGACGTAGATGTCTACCGGCACGACCCGGTCGCACCCACGCACGACGGAATAGGAATAATGATAGTAACCCCCGCCATTGGCGCAGGAGCCCATGGAGATTACCCAGCGCGGCTCCGCCATCTGGTCGTAGACCTTGCGCATGGCCGGCGCCATCTTGTTGGTCAGCGTTCCCGCGACGATCATCACGTCGGATTGACGAGGGCTGGGGCGGAACAGCATGCCAAAGCGATCCATATCATACCGGCTGGCGGCAGAATGCATCATTTCAACAGCGCAACAGGCCAAACCAAAGGTCATCGGCCAGAGCGAACCTGAACGCGCCCAATTAAACAACTTATCCGCTTGAGCAATAACAAAACCACGACTGGCCAATTCATCGCTAACGGCACTGAGGATCATGTCCTGATCCGCGCCGGGAGGGATTGGTTGTCCTGTTGGAGACGTGATTAAACCCATAACATTAGCCTCGCTTGCATAGCCCTATTAAGTTTCGCCCTATACGCATCAGTCCCATTCAAGGGCACCTTTTTTCCATTCGTAGATAAAGCCCACGGTCAAAACGCCCAGAAAGATCATCATCGACCAAAAGCCAAAGGCGCCAATCTTGCCGAGGCTGACCGCCCAAGGGAATAAAAACGCCACTTCAAGGTCAAAAATAATGAACAGAATTGCCACCAAATAAAACCGGATATCAAAACGGCTTCGGGAGTCATCAAAGGCTTCGAACCCACATTCGTAAGCGCTGAGTTTTTCAGGATCAGGGCGCTGCGCGCCAAGCAAAACTGAGCCAATCACAAACGCTGCCGATAAAGCCACGGCAATGCCTAAGAATACCGCAATGGGTAGATATTCCTGCAAATAGGCGTCCATAAACTTCCCCCAAATCTTTACCGTCTTCAACCAGATTATTGACTAAGATACAAGTCGAAACTGAGCCATTCCAACCTTTATTTGGATACGGCAATGTACCCCTGCCGCGCCAAAAAATACAGGTTAAAATGATCAGCTGATGACAAAATTATGCTTTTCTTTAAGCGTTTTTTCCAAGTCGACAACTTTATCAAGAGACATTGCCATCAATGGCGGGCGAAGATTGTTCCACCGCGCATCGCCCGTCCCCCGTGCCAAGAGTGCTTTCTGCGCAGGAATAGGCGCGTAATCTTGGAAGAGATAGCGGATTTCCTTTACCTCAACATGGGCGGCTTCTGCGGCATCCCAATCGCCCGCGTGACAAAGATCAATGACCTTGGCAATGCCATTGCCGTTGAGGTTCGCCGTGGCAGAAATACAACCCGGCGCGCCAAGTTTGATCGCATCAATCACGGGCAATTCAGCCCCGGGATAGGTGATCAGCGATTTGATTCCCAAAAGCGCCTTGGTGTTTTCCCAATCGCCGGAGGAATCTTTAATGCCAACCACAATATTGGGATAGGCTTCATGCAAGCGCTGAACCAGATCAATCGACAAGCCCACGCCTGACACTTGCGGGATGTGATAAAGGAAAATCCGAAGGTCGTCGTGATTAACCCGATCAATCAGACGGGAATAATAGTCAAAAAGACCATCATCAGACACGCCTTTGAAGTAAAAAGCGGGCAACGTCATGGCGCCATAACAGCCATGCTCAGCGGCGTGACGGGTCAGGGTCGCCGTATCTTCAAGATTGGTCAGCCCCGTGCCAGGCATCATCAGTTTCGGGTCAATCCCTGCCGCAACCAAAGCATCAAGCGCTTCCATCCGCTCACGAATGCTCACGGAAAGCGCCTCCCCCGTGGTGCCGAAGGGCGCAAGGCCAGAACATCCGCCTGTTGCCAGCAATTGTTTAGCGAAATCGACATAAAGTTCAGTGGCCAAGGACAAGTCGTTGTTGAATGGCGTTAAAACAGGAGAAATGAGACCTTTAAGCATGGGAACGCATCCTTTATATTATTCATTATTTAATGCTTTGTTCATATGGCTACACAACCTCGGCTTTAGATGCAAGCGCAATAACAAGCCATCCTTCGAAAAGCCGTCTTTAAGGGTTGCATCTGCAATCAATTCAGCCTATAAACCGCTCACATCCGGCCGCAGAATTTGCGGCTTTTATAACAACCTCTTGCCGGTGGAAATCGATTTGCCGCCGGCTCGGATGCAAAAGAGCGATCACGTTTGATCAACCCTTTGCGTCCAATTAGCCATAAGGGGAGTCGATATGCGTCTCTATGAAAGCGTGTTCATCGCACGTCAAGATATCTCCACAGGCCAGGTTGATGCCTTGTGTGAAGAGTTCGAAGGCATCATCAAAGCCGGTGGTGGTAAAATCCTGAAAAAGGAATATTGGGGGCTGAAAACCCTCGCTTACCGGATCAAAAAGAACCGGAAAGGTCATTACATTATGTTCACCATCGAAGCCG
>CAJXME010000316.1 GCA_913056245.1 uncultured Alphaproteobacteria bacterium
GTGCCATGGGCGGCTTCGGCTTCGACGGTCTTGCCATCGGGGGTCATCAGCACAGAGGTCATCAAGCCCAGCGAGCCAAAACCCTGAGCCACGGTATCTGACTGAACGTCGCCGTCATAGTTCTTACAAGCCCAGACAAATTTTCCGTTCCATTTCATGGCGCAAGCCACCATGTCATCGATCAGGCGATGCTCATAAGAAATCCCCGCCGCTTCAAACTGGTCTTTGTATTCCGTGTCATAGACTTCTTGGAAGATATCCATGAACCGGCCATCATAGACTTTCAAAATGGTGTTTTTGGTCGACAGATAGACGGGCCAGCCCAGATCAAGACCATAATTCATGCAAGCGCGCGCAAAACCGCGGATTGATTCATCAAGGTTGTACATCCCCAGAGCCACACCAGAATCGGGGAAGGTGAAGACATCATGGGTGATGGGCGCTGAGCCGTCTTCAGGGGTGAAGGTCATGGTCAATTTGCCCGGGCGATCAATGATCATATCCGTGGCGCGATACTGATCGCCAAAGGCATGACGTCCAATAACGATGGGGTCGGTCCAGCCCGGCACAAGCCGCGGCACGTTCTTACAAATGATCGGCTGACGGAAAACCGTGCCGCCCAGAATATTCCGGATGGTGCCGTTCGGCGAGCGATACATTTTTTTGAGGTTAAACTCTTTCACCCGGGCTTCATCAGGGGTGATGGTGGCGCATTTAATGCCGACGCCATATTCCTTAATGGCATTGGCCGCGTCGACCGTGACTTGATCATCGGTTTCATCGCGGTATTCCATGCCCAAATCATAGTATTTCAGATCAATATCAAGATAGGGATGTATCAATTTATCTTTAATTTTTTGCCAAATGATCCGCGTCATTTCATCGCCGTCAAGTTCAACGACAGGTGTTTTTACACTAATTTTGCTCATGATAAATTCCCCCATGTAAGAACTACTCGTCTTCTACGCCTTGCCGGTGAAAATGGCAAGGGTCAGTCGCGGTCTTTTGGCGGTTATTCGCGTGGAGGGTGAAGACTATCTAAAAAATCACCAATGCCATCGAGGTCATCGGCGCTATCGGCCAGCCCCAATTGAGCCGGGCGAATAAACCCTTTTTCGCTTGAGATATGCCACATCGCCATCAACGAGTCCCAAAACCCATCATGGTTATAAAGCATGATCGGTTTGTTATGCGATTTCAATTGCCGCCAGGTGATGATTTCCATGACCTCTTCCATCGTGCCAAAGCCGCCGGGCAGAACAAGGAAAGCATCGCCTTCTTCATACATGATGGTTTTGCGCTCATGCATGGTTTCGGTGATGGTCAAATCCGTGATGCCTTGATGCGCGATCTCTAGGTTTTCAAGAAAACGTGGGATGATGCCATGGGCATATCCACCAGCATCAGTGATGCCATCGGCGATCGCGCCCATCAAGCCGGTTCGCCCACCGCCATAGACCAAACCGATGTCGCGGGCGGCCATCATGCCGCCAATGCGATGAACATTCTGGACGAGAGATTCATCATCCCCCAGCGATGATCCAGCGAAGACGCATAGTTTGATCATAATATTTCCTTTGTTTTTATTTTCATCAAATCAGTTTGTGCCTTTTTTATATCAAAAACCAGCGTTAGGTTCATTTGCTGATCTTGAATTCTTGCGCTAAGATCAAAATGGACTTTGCTGGGGTTTGTCATGAAATTATCTCCATACATGATCATCATCAGTTCCGCTGTCGTGGCGGGATTGGCTTTGCTTTTGTATTTCTATCAAACATCGCCTTCGGCGACCGACCCCCAATCGGCAAAGGTCACGGTTGAGAATCAAGATAAAGGAGAGCAAGCCTCTTCAGTTTCATCCGCGCCTTCTGCGACGAATGCTGAGGTCGAAACCCCATCGAATAATCAAGCCGAGAATTCAGCCAGCGATCAAGCCAGCAATCAAGAACAAGAAGCCGCCTTGCAAAGCCAAGGGCAGGGCGAGGGGAAAAGCGGCATCAATTTGGCGCGGGTTCGCCCTGATGGCAACGCAATTGTCGCGGGCGAAGCCCAACCCGGCAGCACGATCAATCTGATGCGTGATGGCAAGATCACTGGCAGCGCGGTGGCCTCCGATCAAGGGGAATGGGTGATTATCCCCGAAGAACTTCTCGATTTAGGCTCGCATCTGTTGTCGATTGAAATCATTCATCCCGATGGCCGCAAAGAGATTGGCGAACTGGCCTTGGCGATTGATATCATCAGCCGTGATGAAACACCGCTGGTCGCGCTGGTGCCTTACACCGAAGAAAGCACCGCCACGGCTTCTGTTTTGCAAGCGCCTGAAAGCCTTGCGCCCAAGACTGTTCCAGAAAGCAATACGCCCACAACAAACACTCCCGCCACCTCGGATCAAGTTGATACCACCAAGAACGATCAG
>CAJXME010000317.1 GCA_913056245.1 uncultured Alphaproteobacteria bacterium
TGCAACTATCCGCAAGGCTGGATGTGTCATTGGCCGCTTTATTATCCACCCCAGCGGCACGGCGTTTGCGCGCCTCTTCACCATAAAGCGTCTGGATCGCCACCGTCGCCACAGGACCCATCAATTCGGTGATATGGGTGCAGCCGGCAATCCCCCCGATGGCCGCCCTTGTTTTATTGCGCCAGCCGGGGCCAATGCGTTGCCCGATTAAATTGACAAAGCCAATGGTCGCGGAGGGGCAAATCGAATAGGGGGCGGCGACGGTTTCTGCTTCGGCGTCTTTGATTTCCAAGTTTTCGTCAACGGTGATCCGTACTTTCATGTGATGCAGCGGCTCATTCGCCATGATCAAGCCGCGTTCCCGATTGGGGAAATCATAGGTTTTAACGTCGATGATTTCACCTTCAACATCGATCAAGCCATCGCTTCGGGCATAACCATCTAAGGTGATGGTGCGGGTGTGCACGCGCTCGCGGGTGATGTGATCCGTCATCAGAATTCTCCGTTATAATGCCTCGATCAAAGGGTAGGTTCGCGCCAAACGCGAATGCGATCCAATTTGTTTTTGGTGCGGCGCAAGACGCGAAAGCGGGTGCCGTGGAAGCGAAATTCCTGCCCCGCTTGGGGGATGATCCGGGTTTCCGCGATCACCAGCCCAGCAATGGTGGTGGCGTCATCATCGGGCAAGTCCCAATTCAGCGCGCGGTTGAGGTCGCGAATGGTCAAATGGCCATCGGCAATATAAGACCCATCGGATTGATGGCGAAGCCCCGATAGGGTGACGTCATGCTCATCGTCAATATCGCCGACAATTTCTTCTAAAATATCTTCTAACGTGACGATGCCGCGGAAATCGCCATATTCATCGACGACGATGGCGAAATGCTCGCGGCGTTTGCGGAAGGCTTGCAATTGGTCAATCAGCAAGGTGGTTTCCGGCACGAAATATGGTTCAGCGGCGATATCCAGCACATTGAACGTCATGGCCTCGCCCTGCGGTTGATCCAAATTGCGGAGCATGGCTTTGACGTGCAGAACGCCGACAATATTATCAGGCTTGCCGGAATAGACGGGGTGGCGAGTATAAGGCGAGCTCATCACCGCCTTGAAAATATCATCGGGGGTGTTATCGGCGTTGATCATTTCCACGGAGGCGCGGTGCATCATGACTTCTTCGACCGTGACTTCACCCAAATCAAGAACGCTGGACAGCATCGCCGATTGCTCTTTGGTTTCCGCGTCAAGCGTATTGGCGCCATGCAATTCGATCATGCCGCGTAATTCTTCTTCGCGGGTGTCATCATCTTCGACATTAGGCTTGATGATCAACCGCACGATGTGATCGAGCGACCAAGTGAGCGGCGTCAATAAAATCACAATGATTCGGACAGGTTTGGCGACTTTCAACGCCAATCGATCGGCGTGATTAAACGCATAGGTCTTGGGCAAGACCTCAGCAAAAATCACCAGCAAAATGGTCATGGCAATCGACGCCAGCACCACCCCGCCTTCGGCAAAGAGCGTGATGGCGGCAGAGGTCGCCAATGAAGTGCCGACGACATTCACCAAGTTATTGCCAATCAAAAGGGTCGAAATCAATTTGTCTTTTTGGCCGAGCAAATCTTCCACGGCTTTGGCGTTTTTATCGCCGCGGCGGGACAGCGCCCGCATCCGCGCTTCAGAAGCGGCGGTCAAACCTGTTTCAGAACTGGAAAAAAACGCCGAGCCAATCAGCAAGACCAGAATTGACAAGCACAATAGCACCACACCAAGGCTCATGTCTCTTGCTCCTCTAGCACGTCGAGCGCAAGGGCAGGATCAACGGTCTTGATTACCCGCGCGTCGCCAATCCCATGGGGGACGATGAAAACGATCTGACCGGCGCTGACTTTTTTGTCTTTTTGCATATGGCTGAGCAACCGTTCCGCGCTGACCTCACCCATTTGATTGGACAGCATGGCGCGCTGGGTAGGCAATCCCGCTTGTTGCAGGTGATTGATGACAGCCGTGAGATCATCTTGGCTGGCCACGCCAAGGCGCTTGCCCAAACGAAACGCATCGACCATGCCGGCGGCCACGGCTTCACCATGCAGAACGGAGCCGTCATAACCGGCTTCGGCTTCATAGGCATGGGCGAAGGTATGGCCAAGGTTCAGCAAGGCGCGGCGGCCGCTTTCGCGTTCATCTTCGGCCACAATCTGCGCTTTCGCCAAACAGCAGATTTTCACGCATTCCACCAAGGCGGCGGCGTCGCCTGAAAGGATGTCTTGTTGATGGGCGCTGAGCCAATCAAAAAACGCTGCGTCCCCCAGCAAGCCATATTTTGCCACTTCAGCATAGCCCGCGCGCATTTCCCGCTTTGGAAGTGTTTTCAAGACATCAGTATCCGCCAGCACCGCTTGCGGTTGAT
>CAJXME010000318.1 GCA_913056245.1 uncultured Alphaproteobacteria bacterium
AACCAGTGGGAACAGGGCGATGCCGTCGGTGCCGAGGCGTCCCTTGTCGAGGCCCAGAAGCTCGCCTATCGACTGCCCGAGCGGAACAGGACCGAGCTGAAAGGCCTGACCTACCGGATCTCGGGCGACCAGGAGAAGCTGGAGAAATTCCTGCGCCTGCAGGACGCCTTCCAGAACTTGAAGATCCCGGAGGCGAGCGGCGGCGGCGTGCTGCCCTCGCTGCCGGTCCCGGAGCCGGGCGACTATCCCGAGGGCTATCGTCTCGCTGCCGACACCGATTCCGGCGGCTGGCCGCAGGCGGCGCGGACCCGCGCGGTCGCGGCGATGGCGCGCGCCGGCGCACGCGTCCTCGTCACGGAAATCGACCCGATCTGCGCATTGCAGGCGGCGATGGAGGGTTACGAGGTTGTCACGATGGAGCAGGCGGCTCCGAAGGCGGATATCTTCGTCACCGCGACCGGCAACCGCGATGTGATCACGGTTGACCATATGCGCGACATGAAGGATCGTGCCATTGTCTGCAACATTGGGCATTTCGATAACGAGATTCAGGTGTCCGCGCTGCAGAACATGAGCTGGTCCGAGGTCAAGCCGCAGGTCGATGAAGTCGAATTCCCCGATGGCAAGAAAATCATCATGCTGGCCAAAGGCCGGTTGGTGAATCTGGGTTGCGCCACGGGGCACCCGTCTTTTGTGATGTCGGCATCCTTTACCAATCAGGTGCTGGCGCAGATCGAACTTTGGGAACGGTCCGGCAATTATGACCATAAGGTTTACACCTTGCCGCGCCATTTGGATGAAAAAGTCGCGATGCTGCATCTCGAAAAAGTAGGGGCGAAACTCACCCAGTTGTCCAAGCAGCAAGCCGATTATATTGGTGTTGAACAGCAAGGCCCCTTTAAGTCGGAACAATACCGTTACTAACCCTGACCGTATTGATGACGCCAATCACCTATATCATTGAAGGGCCGGAAGCGATGACCGCTTTCGGCCATTCTCTTGCCGATATTTTGCAGACAGGCGATATCATTGCCCTTGATGGTGATTTGGGCGCGGGCAAATCCACCCTTGCGCGGGGGATCATCGAGGCGGTGCTGGCAAAGGCTGGATCGCCCATTGACGATATCCCCAGCCCCACTTTTACCTTAGTGCAATCCTACCCTTGGGGTGATGCCGATGATCCCGGGCGTGAAATTTGGCATTTTGATCTTTGGCGGCTCGATGGCGCGGATGAAGTGATCGAATTGGGCTTTGATGAAGCGCTTCATCGCCACGCCATGCTGATCGAATGGCCTGATCGTTTGGGCGATCTCTTGCCGGAACAGGCGCTGCGTTTGACCATTGATCATCCTGACGGGCATGACGGGCATAACGATGGTGAAGGCGCCCGACGCCTCACCCTTTCAGGCGGCGAGGCGGCGGCTTGGCCGACACGCTTGAACGCCTTAAATCAGCAGTAAGCCTTCCTGCGAACAGCCATCCTATCCATCAGCCAACCTATCCATCAGGAGGACTAGCGCTTCTGATGGGCTTATCTTATAGTTTAGGGGTTGCCCTTCACGCCCATTGCTCATGAGAATTCACGCCGATGACGTCAGGACAGATCACGTCAGGACATTTGCATCATATCCCTGCGGGCCGCCCTTTTGCGGATGATCTCGCGCGGGGGATATTGGCGATGGTCGATGACCCTCGCGATATGTCCGACAGCATCATTCTCTTGCCGAATCGCCGGTTGTCAAAAGCCCTTAGCACCGCGTTTCTTCGCTTGGCCGATGGCGGTGCGCAATTGCTCCCCCGCATGATGCCGATCGGCGATGTCGATGAGGACGCTGGCGAGTTGATTGCCGCGGGTTGGGACGCCGATGATAAGCCGCCGGTGATCGATGGGTTGGAGCGGCAATTGCTGCTCAGCCGATTGGTGCGGCAATTCTTGACCGGCACGGAATTGGCGACGCTATCGCCCGCGGAAATCATGGCCTTGGCGCGTGCTTTGGGGGAATTTCTTGACCAAATTCAAACCGCGGGATGCCATGCTGACGATCTCGATGATCTGACGGGCGGTGATCACGCGGGGCATTGGCAGCGGATTCTCAATTTTCTCCATATTGTCACCAAGGGCTGGCCGCAAGTGCTGGATGAGCGGCAGTTGTCTGATCCCGTGGTCTGGCGCGATGCGGCGATCAAAGCGCGTGCTGAAACATGGCTGAAGACACCGCCGAAAGGCTTGGTGGTGATCGCAGGGTCGACGGGCACGATTCCCGCGACGCAAATTTTGATGAAAGCGGTGATGCAATTGCCGCGTGGCCATCTCGTCTTGCCCGCCCTCGATATGGGGATGAGCGCGGCGGATTGGGATGACCTGACCCATGACGATCTCCAAGATGAAGTGGCGC
>CAJXME010000319.1 GCA_913056245.1 uncultured Alphaproteobacteria bacterium
GCGCTTCTGTTGACATCACGCACCCGCCAATTGAACAAAAGTGATGGCGTAAAATATCAGGCAGAGGATCACAATACCCGCCAAGACCGCGTAATTGCGGCGGCGGCGCATGGCGACAAATTCTTCTGGGGTTGGCGCAGAGGATTGCTTATCAGCCATAAAAGCCTCCAAGGATCGCATCCAGCCCCAAGGCCAAGAAAATCAAGAATAGATAAAGAATGGAATATTTGAACAAAGCCATGGCGTTGGCATCGCTCGGCTCGCGCTTAAGGCGCAAAGCATAACCCAAAAACCCTAAGCCAAGCATGCTGGCCACAACGCCGTAAACGATGCTGGTCATGCCCATCACGGCGGGCAGCACCGCAAATGGCGCCAAGACAATCGAATAAGCGACAATCTGGTTGATGGTCGATTGCGCGCCCGCCACCACCGGCATCATCGGGATACCGGCACGGGTGTAATCGTCGTTTTTAACCAAGGCCAAAGCCCAGAAATGCGGCGGTGTCCAAATGAAAATAATGCCGAACAAGATCAATGGCTCAAGGGTAAGCGAGCCGCCAGCCGCCAGCCAGCCAATCGCCGGTGGGAACGCGCCCGCCGCGCCGCCAATCACAATATTTTGCGGGGTCGACCGCTTCAACCACACCGAATAAACCACGGCGTAGAAGAAAATCGTAAAGGCCAAAAGGGCCGCCGCCATCACATTCGCGGCAAACCAAAGCACCAGCACCGATAACATGCTGATGATGACGCCAAAAGCCAAGGCTTCATCGGGGTTAATTTTACCCGCAGGGATCGGCCGCGATTGCGTCCGCTTCATCACGGCGTCAATATCGCGGTCATACCATTGATTGATCGCACCTGACGCGCCAGCGCCAGCGGCAATGGCTAGGATCGCGATCACCATCAGCAAAGGATGCGGCGCGGTTGGCGCCAGCATCATGCCAATGACGGTGGTGAAGACCACAAGGCTCATCACGCGTGGCTTCATCAGGGCGATAAAATCCGCCGGGTCCGCCATTTGCGGAGATGTCACCATGGTTTGAGCCATCGTCGTCTTCACCTTAACGTGTTTTAGTTCTTGAACTTTGGCAGTTCATCGAAGGTATGGTATGGCGGCGGTGAGGCCACGGACCATTCCAATGTCGTTGCGCCTTCACCCCAAGGGTTAGCCGCCGCGCGGCGACGCACAACAAAGGCTTCGATGATGATGATCAAGAACAGGATCGCCCCAAAAGCACCGATATAAGAGCCAATAGAAGCCACCATATTCCAGCCTGCAAAAGCATCAGGATAGTCGATGTAACGACGCGGCATCCCAGCCAGACCAAGGAAGTGCATTGGGAAGAAGGTCAAGTTGACCCCAATGAATGTGATCCAGAAATGCGCGTAAGCAAGGCTGCGGTTGTATTCAAAACCAGTCATCTTAGAGAACCAGTAATAGAAGCCCGCAAACAGACCAAACACCGCACCCAGTGACAACACATAATGGAAGTGCGCGATCACATAATAGGTGTTGTGCAGCACCTGATCGAGACCAGCGTTCGACAGAACCACCCCAGTTACACCGCCAACGGTGAACAGGAAGATGAAACCAATCGCCCAAAGCATCGGCACTTCAAAGCGGAGCGAGCCGCCCCACATGGTGGCAATCCAAGAGAAGATTTTAACGCCCGTCGGCACCGCAATCACCATCGTGGCGGCGGTGAAATACGCGCGGGTATCAACATCCATCCCTACGGTATACATATGGTGCGCCCATACGATAAAGCCAACAAAGCCAATCGCCACCATGGCATAAGCCATGCCGAGATAGCCAAAGATCGGCTTACGCGAGAAGGTTGAAATGATATGGCTGACGATGCCGAAAGCCGGCAGGATCATGATATACACTTCAGGGTGACCGAAGAACCAGAACAAATGCAGGAACAAGATCGGGTCGCCACCTTCAGCGGCCACGAAGAACGCCGTGTCAAAGTTACGGTCGGTGAGCAACATGGTGATCGCACCAGCCAGCACCGGCACCGCCAATAACAGCAAGAAAGCGGTCACAAGCATCGCCCAAGCAAACAACGGCATTTTATGCAGCGTCATGCCCGGGGTGCGCATATTCAAGATTGTGGTGATGAAATTCGCCGCCCCAAGGATTGAGGAAACCCCTGCAAGGTGAAGCGAGAAAATCGCCATATCCATGGACATGCCCGGGGTGCCTTCTTTACCTGAAAGTGGTGGATAGATCGTCCAACCAACACCCGCGCCGCCGTCAGAAACAGCCGACAAGAGCAACAGCAAAAAGGCTGGCGGCAGAAGCCAGAAGGAAATGTTGTTCATCCGAGGGAAAGCCATATCCGGCGCGCCAATCATACTCGGCACAAACCAGTTGCCAAAGCCGCCA
>CAJXME010000320.1 GCA_913056245.1 uncultured Alphaproteobacteria bacterium
GGTGATGGATGATCTAACCGCTTATGCTGGACAGCATGAGATGGACGTAATGCCCGTCAATGATATGCGGCGTCGGCAATTCTCAGCGGGATGGACGCTCGAAGACATGGAATTGTTGCTTCAACCGATGGCCGAAGGCGGCAAGGAAGCCACGGGTTCGATGGGCGATGACACCCCCCTTGCGGTGCTGTCCAATCGCTATCGCGGTTTGCATCATTTCTTCCGCCAAAACTTTTCGCAAGTCACCAACCCGCCGATTGACTCTTTGCGCGAACGCCATGTCATGACGCTTGGCACGAGGCTGGGTAATCTGGGCAATATTTTGGATGAAGCCCCTGATCAATGTGATCACTTGCTGCTGAAATCACCGGTTCTCAATTCGGTTGAATTCAACGCGTTGAAGAAATGGTTAGGCGATAAAGCGGTGACCATCGACGCGACGTTTTCACCTGATGGGGAAGGCGCGCTGGCTGAAGCGTTGGATCGTATTGAACGCGAGGCCGAGGATGCGGTGCGCGGCGGGGCTGAGCATATTATGCTGGTGGATCACAACACCAATGATCAACGCATGGCCATTCCGTCTATTCTTGCGGCGGGTGCGGTTCATGCCCATTTGGTGCGGAAACAATTGCGCACCTTTGCCTCGATCAATCTTGCCTCCGGGGAATGTTTAGATGTTCATCATTTCGCTGTCCTGATGGGTGTTGGCGCCACCACAGTCAATCCTTGGATGGCGGAACAATCCATCGCTGACCGTCACCAACGCGGCTTGCTGCCGAACATAAGCCTTGACGATGCGGTGGCCAATTATCGCAAAGCGATCGAAAATGGCCTGCTCAAGATCATGTCAAAGATGGGCATTTCAGTGCTGTCATCCTATCGCGGGGGCTATAATTTTGAGGCCTTGGGGCTGTCACGGTCTTTGGTTTCAAAATACTTCCCACCGATGACGTCACGGATTTCAGGTCTTGGCCTGTCGGGCATTGAGACGCAATTGAAGGTTGTGCATGACAACGCTTGGGCTGAAGACAAAATCATTTTGCCGGTTGGCGGTTTCTTCCGCGCCCGTAAGTCTGGTGAAGCGCACGCGTTTGATGCTGATGTGATCCATTCGATGCAGCACGCTTGCGATACCGGCTCTTACGACAGTTGGAAAAACTACACGTCAAAAGTCTATAAAGCAGGGCCGGTTAATCTGAGGGATTTGCTGGATTTCACCCCGGGGCATGATTCTGTTCCGCTCGATCAGGTCGAAAGCATCACCAAAATTCGCCGGAAATTGGTGTCGCCGGGAATCTCGCTTGGCGCGTTGAGCCCCGAATCCCATGAAACGCTTTCGATTGCCATGAACCGCATCGGCGCAAAATCCGACAGCGGTGAGGGCGGCGAAGACCCTGCACGGTTCAGCCTTCGTGATAATGGCGACAATCCTTCCAGCGCGATTAAGCAAGTGGCGTCAGGACGCTTTGGCGTGACGGCAGAATACTTGAACAATTGTCAGGAATTGGAAATTAAAGTCGCCCAAGGCGCAAAGCCTGGTGAGGGCGGGCAATTGCCGGGCATTAAGGTGGATAGCCTGATCGCGCGACTGCGCCATTCAACGCCGGGGGTAACCTTGATCTCACCGCCGCCGCATCACGATATTTATTCGATCGAAGATTTGGCGCAATTGATCTATGACCTCAAGCAGATCAATCCAGATGCGCGGGTATGCGTGAAACTGGTGGCATCCACAGGCATCGGAACCATCGCCGCTGGGGTGGCGAAGGCGAAGGCCGACACCATCCTCATCTCAGGCCATGGCGGCGGGACGGGGGCAAGCCCTCAATCGTCGATCAAGCATGCTGGCTTGCCTTGCGAAATGGGGCTTTCAGAAGTCCATCAAGTGCTGACCATGAACGATTTGCGCGACAAGGTCGTGTTGCGCACCGATGGCGGGTTGAAGACTGGCCGTGATATCGTGATGGCGGCCATGCTTGGCGCTGATGAATACGGCATTGGAACGTCCGCGTTGATCGCCATGGGCTGTATTATGGTGCGGCAGTGCCATTCCAACACTTGCCCTGTGGGGGTCTGCACCCAACGTGAAGATTTGCGCGCTAAATTTACCGGTACGCCTGAAAAAGTCGTTCAACTCTTCACCCATCTGGCGGAAGAAGTCCGCGAGATTCTGGCGGAACTGGGCGTCAAGAGCTTGAGCGAGATTGTTGGCCGCACCGATATGCTGGCGCAGGTCAGCCGAGGCAATGCCGCTTTGGATGATCTTGATCTCAACCCGGCGGTTCAAGGGCTGGTCGATATTGTCTGCCGTTTTCACCCGCAGGAAGTCATAGCTCTCGCCATATCCGCGCGTTGCAAAGCGGC
>CAJXME010000321.1 GCA_913056245.1 uncultured Alphaproteobacteria bacterium
CTCGGCACTAATTTTTTGCAATTCGCCCATGCGCCGAACAAAATCAGCATCATGAAAGAATATTGGCTTTTCGGGCTGGCCATAAGCGTGTCGATCTTTGTCACTTCAATGTTTATCGCCGATTATCCCACTGTCCTTTTGACTGTCGCCATCGGCGTTGCGATGGTGTTATTTTCTCTAAATTTGCTGTTGGGGATTAAGATCAATATTGGACCAAGCCGAGGGTGGCATCTCGGCTTTGGTGTGTTGTCAGGCGTCTTAGGGGGCATCAGTTCCATTTGGTCGCCAACCGTGGCGATGTTTCTGGTGGCGCGCAATATTTCAAAAGAACAATTTATAGGCGTCACCGGTTTTTTATTTTTATCAGGGGTCTTGCCCTTAGGCGCAGGGCAAGTCGTGGCTGGCATATTGACCGGGCCAATTCTGGTTAAATCCGCCCTCGCCCTTTGTGTGGTGTTAATCGGCTTTCATATTGGCGAAAAGTTACGAAGCCGAGTGAGCCAAGAGTTATTCCGCAAAGCCGTCTTGATTGCGTTTTTGATCATGGGGCTGAGGCTGATTATGATCGGGTTGCTTTAAGATTTATAGAGCAATTCATTGAGATATAAGCGTTGTATCTTCCCCGATGGCCCTTTCGGCAATTCCGGCAAAATATGCACCTGATCAGGCGCCTTGAAAGGCCCTACTTTTTCAATGCAAAGCACCCGCAACTCATCACTGCTGGCATTTGACGTTTCGCTAAGCCGAACCGCCGCTTCAACACGCTCCCCATATTGCGCGCATGGCCTTGCGAAAGCCGCCGCTTCCACCACGTCGGGATGCTCATATAACGCTTCATCAATTTCACGCGGAGCGATGTTTTCACCACCTTTAATGATGAGTTCTTTCAGCCGGCCGGTCACGAAGACATAACCGTCTTCGTCCATACGCCCCAGATCGCCTGTCCGCAACCAGTCACCAGCAAAAGTCGCATCGGTGGCTTCGGGGTTATAGAGATATTCTTTCATGACATTCGGGCCACGGATTTGAATTTCACCTTCCACCCCTCTGGCGCATTCAACCCCGAAATCATCCGCGATACGGGCTTCATTGCTAATCGCCTTTCCCGCTGAGCCAATCTTATGGAGAGCGGGGTCCAATGGATTCACAAGGCATTGAGCCGCTGTTTCCGTCAAGCCAAGCGATTCAACAATGGCAAGGCCAAACCGATCTTGGAAGGCACGCTGGGTTTCTACCGCAAGCGCGGATGAGGCGGAGCGCGCAAACCTGATCCTTTGTTTCACCTCATCGCTCGGTTCTGTTTCTCCATGGAGCAAATGGCTGATGATGGTTGGGACGACCGAAAACCACGTGATCTCACCTTTCTCCGCCTGTTGCCAGAATTTGCTGGCCGAAAACCGTGAGACCATGGCGAGTGATCCGCCAGAAACAAGACTGCCCATCACGGTTACACAAAGCCCATTGATATGGAAAAAGGGCAAAACGCCCATGCCGCGATCGGCTGGGGTTAATTGATGGGCAACACTAACCGTCCATCCCCCGGCCAAGAGACTCGATTGGGTGTGGACAACACCTTTTGGCCGGCCTGTTGTGCCTGAAGTATACATCAAAAGCGCATCATCGCTGGATGCCACGTCATGCAAGGCTGATCGCTGATCCGTCGGCGCGTAAAGGTTTAATTGCGGGGGTTTAACTTTTTCAAAGACATCGATCTGGCTTTCATGAACAAAGGCGATGGTTGCCTTGCAATGATCCATGGCATAACCAAGCGCGTCTGGCCCAGCGGCTAGGTTGAGCATGGTGGCGCGAAAACCACCATAAAGCGCAGAAAAAAGAGCCTTCACCCCATCCATTCCATTCGGATGCATGACAACGACGCTATCACCTTTGGCAACGCCCTGCGCGGTCAGATCACTGGCTGTTTGAGCCGCGTGGTCACGCAATTCTTGCCATGATAAATCTTCATCCGTTTCAGGGAAGACAAAGCCAATCCCGCCAGCATCGGCACGGGCATCTATCCAATTACGGACTGATCCTGTTGGTGGAATTTTGGGGTCAAATTTCATTGTCCAGCGACACTCCAATAATCGGCAAAAATATCGTCCAAACTTGGTTCACGGGATGGGATTTCCCTGATGATTTTAGTCGATTGCATAAACTGACGGTAATTGACATTGTCATTGACTGAATTGCCGCCCCATGTTCCGCACCCCATTGATAAGGAAAAGGGCATGCCATTTGTAAAGGAGCCGCCGGTGGCAAAGGTATGCGCTTGATTGACAATGACGCGGCTCGTTGGAATTTGAGTCGCAAGAATATGCGCGCGCTGATCTTGAGATGAATGA
>CAJXME010000322.1 GCA_913056245.1 uncultured Alphaproteobacteria bacterium
CAATCACATGATCCCCCGCCGTCAAATCACATTCTGGCCATCGCCGCTCCGCTTCGGGGTAAATCCAAATTTTCTGCTGTTTTGGGGTGAACTCTAAGCCGCCAAGGGTTCGGCGCGCGGAATCATGTGCCTTCACCCAAGCCAAGAGCCGATCCATCGCCTCCGATGGAGGCAGATGTTGCCCGCCACCAAGGCCTTTCATCATCACCTTAAGCACTTGGTCTTGCAGCAGCCTTGGCAAACCCGTCAAAACATCCCGATCAATCCAACCCATGCCCGACGATAACAATGCAAAACCCACCCCATCCAGTGGGGTGAGATGCGCCGTCAAATGGCGGTGAATGTCTTGGCTGGCTTTGCTCAAGCGAAGCAGGTTTTCTCGTGAGAACCCGTTTTCTTCGAGCAAGGGCTGATCTTGCCGCCAGCGCACACGTTCAAACTTGCGGTTGTGATTCGACGGATCATCGATGGGCGTAATCTTTTGGCGGCTGAGATAATCACGCAAGACATGGCCGGGGCAATCCAAAAACGGCCGCAGAATTCGAACACCGTAGAATTGGCTGTCTTTCGGGATGCCCCCCAACCCCGTTAAGCCTGCCCCCCGCGCAAGCCGCATCAGCACGGTTTCCGCCTGATCATCGGCGTGATGGGCGGTGATGATGGCGGCATGATCTTTGATCGCGTCTCGCCAAAGCGCTTTGTAACGCTCTTGCCGCGCCCAAGCCTGTATCCCAGTTTGAGGAGCGGGAGCGGTTAATCGTTCCGCGCGTGATGGAATCCCCATCGCCTCAAGACGTCTGACGGCAGTCGCGGCTTCTTCGGCCGATTCGGGCCTCAACCCATGGTCAATCACCAAGGCGCGGATCATCGAAAGTGATACGCCAAGCCGCTGGCCGTGTTCATAGAAAAGATGCGCCATCGCCATGCTATCGGCACCGCCGCTGACGGCGAGCAACACCGGGGTTTGGCGCAGATCAAGACCGGCATCACGGCAGAGGTCATCCAGCCGTGATGAGGTCATCATCGTCATTGCGTGGATCAGCCTATCCCCGACATTCCGATTTCTCTTTCAACCCATTGAGGCGGTCAAAGAAATTGTCCGTTGGGTCTTCGATCAGATTGGGCAAAGACGTCAGCAAATCACAGACTTCAGCCGGCGCGGCGAAATACGAAATTGATTCCGCAATCCACAGCGTGGTCTTTTCACGCCGCGCGTCGGTTGGCCATTGCGTGTTAAAGGTGGTGAAGGTCATCGCCGCTTGCTCATAAGAGCCTTGCATGAACTGCACCCGGCCAAGCCAGAAGGTCGCGTCATTATTGCGTTCATGGTCTGGATGGATCGACACAAATTCAGCCAACGCTTGTTCTGCCATGACCAGATCGTTTTGGAGCGCCTTGCTCAAAGCAAAGCGGTATTGCTCTTCTGGTGATCCATCAGGAAGAACCGTTTGTTTTGCTGGCTCTTCTTCCGCTTGAGCCGGCGCGTTGTCAGCCGACGCATTTTCCGAAGCCGTTGAGGCGTTATCGCTATTGGAAGCCTCGGCGCTTTCTTGAGATGCGAGATTAGCATCCTCGGGATTTGGCAGATTTTGAACTTCCTCGTTGAAACTGTTCGAATCAATTGTCCAAACGGTTTCGTTGTTTTCATTAAAACTCAGCCCAGATTTTGGGATATCGCCTGCGCCCGTCCCCGACGGTGACGTTGGCGCTGACCCATCAAGAGACAACTCCCCCTCAACGCTCATTCGCATCAGGCTGTCCAATCTCTTTTCCAAACGAAGCAACCGAAATTCATTGTCGCTGGCCACCTCAAGGGTGCGTTCAATCCGATTGTTCAACGCGCCCAAGCGATCGATCATTTTTTCAATTTTATTGTTCAGATCATCCAATTCAGCCGATTTGCCAGCGTTATCTTCAATCGATTGACGGAGGGCACGGAAATCTTCTTCAACAATGCCCCGCACGTCTTTCAAACTTTCTTCCAAAGCCACCAAACACCAATCAGACCAACCAGAATAATGGTCGCTGAGCCGAATCCTGGATCCGCTCCATCCCAAGTACTGGGTTGGAAGTATTCTCCTTCGCCCAATGTTGAGACATACCAAACAAATGTTGCAGATGAAATTGTCATGAAAGTAATCAATCCAATGACTCCCGCCTTGGCGTGCCTTGGAATCGTCTTGCCATTTGCATAATAATCGAACATAGCCGAACCAAAGAATCGGTTACTCAATGACCACCTAAACATGGACTCACTTGACAATGAAAACAAGAATGCTGCAGGTACCGCCCAAGATACCGTTGGCCAACCCGGAACATAGATTCCAATGAATGCAAAACCG
>CAJXME010000323.1 GCA_913056245.1 uncultured Alphaproteobacteria bacterium
ATGGAGCAGGTGGTGGAGTTGAACTTCCATTCGGTGGGCGCGGCTTATCTGGCCATGGACGTGAAAAAGGTTTTGAGGCAATGTTTGGTTTTACAACAATCAAAACGGTAGCTCATTACCATGGTTAGGAAGTCTTTATGAGATTAAACGGCAAAAGAGCAATAGTTACTGGGGCTGCTTCTGGATTTGGTGCTGGCATCGCTAAAAAATTTATTGAAGAGGGCGCTGAGGTAATTATTGCGGATCTAAATGAGAAAATGGCACGAAAAGTTGCTTTAGATCTTGGTGAACGCGCTTATCCATTTTTGGTTGACGTTTCAAAAAGTAAATCCGTAGCAAAGTTGAAAGATTTTTCATTATCGCACTTTGGCATACCCGACATTATCGTTAACAATGCAGGAATAACACATACCCCTGACGCCTTGGAAAATATTTCAGAAGATGACTTTGATAAAGTATTTTTTGTTAATTGTAAGTCGGTTTACCTAATGGCTCAGCTATTTGTACCAGAAATGAAAGAACAAAAATCTGGGGTTTTTCTAAATGTTGCATCCACTGCAGGCGTTTCCCCTCGACCAAATTTAAATTGGTATAATGCATCTAAAGGGTGGATGAACACTGCAACGAAAACTATGGCTATCGAACTCGCCTCCCACGGTATAAGAGTCAATGCAATTAACCCAGTAGCGGGCGAAACCCCGCTGTTAGCCACCTTCATGGGCGAAGATACCCCAGAAATTCGCGCCAAGTTTCTCGCCACCATTCCCCTTGGGCGGTTTTCTCAACCCGATGATATGGGGCATGCGGCGGTGTTTCTCTGCTCCGACGAAGCCTCGATGATCACGGGCGTCGCCATGGAAGTCGATGGCGGAAGGTGTATTTAACCAAATAATAACAGTTTATTATAAGGCAAAGTTAAGATGAAATCTGGGAAGCGCAATCTGATCACTGATGTCGAAGGGTTGCGCGTGGGCAATGCCCAAAGCCAAAGCCTTAAATCAGGCGTCACGGTGCTGGTGGGGAATTCGCCTTTTACGGCCTCTGTCCATGTCATGGGCGGCGCGCCGGGCAGTCGAGAAACAGATTTGCTCGCCCCTGATAAATTGGTTTCTCAAGTGGATGCGCTTGTGCTTTCAGGCGGCTCGTCCCTCGGTCTTGACGCGGCTTCGGGCGTCGCCAATGCCCTCCGCCAACAAGGGCGAGGCTTTGATGTTCGTGGCCAGAATGTGCCTATTGTTCCGGCGGCGATCATATTTGATTTGCTCAATGGCGGCGATAAATCTTGGGATCAAAACCCCTATCATGATTTGGGGCAAGAGGCTTTGGCCAGCGCGAAAGATCACTTCGATCTTGGCTCTGTCGGCGCTGGTACGGGAGCTACCACGGCGACGTTGAAAGGCGGCTTAGGGTCTGCCTCTGTGGTCTTAGAACTCGACAGCAATACCACCGTAACCATAGGCGCTTTGGTGGCGGCGAACCCTTATGGTGCGGTGACGCCTTCCGATAGCGCGACGTTCTGGGCGGCGCCGTGGGAATCAAAAGATAATCCTGAATTTGGCGGGTTGGGCATAGACCCCGCCCCTCGCAGTGATCACATCCCCACAAAAGCCAGCCTCAGCGCCGCTGAAAACACCACCATCGCAATCATTGCCACCGACGCTAAGTTGGATAAAGCGCAATGCCAGCGGCTTGCGGTGGCAGCGCAAGATGGAATGGCGCGCGCCATTGTGCCAAGTCATACGTTATTCGATGGTGATTTGATTTTTGCCGCTAGCACCGGCGCTGTTGCGATCGATACCCCAGAGCATGATGTCTTGATCGGCCATGCCGCCGCCACCGCCTTAAGCCGCGCTATTGCCCGTGCGGTTTGGGAAGCCACGCCTGCTGATGGGGATATCCTGCCGACCTTCCGCCAGAAGCATCAACTTTAACTTAAGAAGCCGTGAGACCAGCGCAGGCTTTGGCTTTGGTGGTGATCGCGTCAAAGTCTTGCGCCTTGATCACGTTTGTCGGCGCAACCCAAGAGCCGCCGACGCAAAGCACATTGGGCAAGGACAGCCAGTCTTTAGCCGTGTCTTCGGTGATGCCGCCCGTTGGACAGAACATCGCACTTGCCAAAGGTGAGGCTAGAGCCTTCAAATAAGCTGGGCCTCCCGCCACGCTCGCGGGAAAAAACTTCATCGCATGGATGTCATGCGCCATCAATTGCATCATTTCAGAAGCCGTGGCCGCGCCGGGCAAAAGCGGCATGACGCGATCATCAACGGCTTTCAATAACTCAGGATATGCCCCCGGCGATACCGCAAAACGAGCGCCAGCGTCTTGCGC
>CAJXME010000324.1 GCA_913056245.1 uncultured Alphaproteobacteria bacterium
CATAAGCGGGCGTCTGAATTTGCGCTTGGCGCGGTTTTTCATGCTTTGGGATATGATAGCGACCGCCGTCTTGACCCATTTTTTAACCCTGTCCTCAAGAATTGGGCAGGCGATGAGGTGGGGGATATCATCCTTGCGCCTGATCAAAATTTTACTCAACCCCAACACGGTCAGGCCACGGCTTGATCTTCTTTTGAACCGAAGGAGTTTCTAATGGCAATCACTTATTTGAAGAAAGCGGAAAAAACCCCGCTTACGGGAACGGATGAAACCCAAGCCATTGTTCGGGCGATGCTGGAACGCCTTGAAAAAGAAGGCGAAGCGGCCGCCATGGCTTACGCTAAGGAATTGGATGGTTATGAAGGTGAGGCCATTGTCTCCCAAGAGCAAATCGCCGCCGCCGCCGATCAAGTGACCCCGCAATTGAAAGATGATATCCAATTTGCCCTTGATCGTGTTCGCACCTTCGCCGAAGCGCAGAAGGCTTCGATTTCATCCTTTGAAACCGAATTGTCACCGGGGCTTTGGGCAGGGCAAAAATTGATCCCCATTGAAACCGCTGGCTGTTATGTGCCGGGGGGACGTTACGCCCATGTGGCTTCCGCGGTGATGTCGATTGCCACCGCAAAGGTGGCTGGGGTGGAGAACATCATCGCTTGTTCCGCGCCTCGCGGCAATGCAGGGCCAAACCCCGCCATTCTTTACGCGATGAACCTTTGCGGCGCCGATACGATTTTATCTTTAGGCGGGGTGCAGGGGATTGCCGCCATGGCGTTCGGGCTGTTCACCGGTAAGCCCGCGCGTATTCTGGTTGGCCCTGGCAATCGCTTTGTGGCGGAAGCCAAGCGAATGTTGTTTGGCCGCGTGGGGATCGATATGTTCGCAGGCCCAACGGAAATCGCCATCATCGCCGATGAAAGCGCTGATCCTCAGGTTGTTGCTGAAGATTTGGTGTCGCAAGCCGAACATGGCCCGGATTCACCGGCTTGGCTCTTCACCACGTCGCAAAAACTGGCCGATGACGTCACCGCATTGATGCCGGGCTTGATCGAATCTTTGCCTGAAACCGCGCGCGTTGCCGCCACCGCCGCTTGGCGTGATTATGGTGAGATTATCCTCTGCGATAGCGACGAAGAGATGGCGCAAATTTCCGATGAATACGCGGCGGAGCATTTGGAAGTTCAGACGGAAAATGACGCGTGGTTTACCGATCGCCTGAAGAATTATGGCTCGCTTTTCGTAGGGGAAGAAACCACGGTCAGCTATGGCGATAAATGTTCAGGCACCAACCATATTCTGCCGACCAAAGGCGCGGCGCATTACACGGGCGGGTTGTCGGTGCATAAGTTCATGAAAGTGGTGACCACCCAGCGCATGACTCAAGAAGCCAATCGTGAGGTTGGCGCGGCGGCGGCACGGATTTCGCGTCTCGAAGGGATGGAGGGTCATGCCCGGGCGGCGGATGTTCGCCTTCGGAAATACTTTCCCGGCGAAAATTTAGCCTAAACCTCATATCGGCAATATATATGATTGGAAAAGCGCCGCCTTTAGGGTGGCGTTTTTTCGCAAAAAATAGAGTTTAAGTTTGGTTTTCATCGGCAAGAACCTATGTTAATAACCAAGCCTAAATTACGAATTCTTCCTGTTATTGCTTAGAACGTCTTAAGTGACGAAAGGACAACCGATGTCGAATGAACATTTGCGCCATCTTGGCCAGCCCAGCACGATGCCAGCCTCCCCTGAAGAGGCTCAGCTGGATCGGGTGCCCAATCCGCATCCCGACACCTTATTTGTGGCGCGTTTCACCCAGCCTGAATTCACCTCGCTTTGCCCCGTAACGGCACAACCTGATTTCGCTCATTTGGTGATTGATTATGTGCCGAAGGAATGGATGGTGGAATCCAAATCCCTGAAACTGTATTTCAATTCCTTCCGCAATCACCAAGCCTTCCATGAGGCTTGCACCGTGGATATTGGCAAAACCTTAGTGGAATTGCTCGACCCCCATTGGCTGCGGATTGGGGGATATTGGTATCCCCGTGGCGGCATGCCGATTGATGTCTTTTGGCAGCATGGCCAACAGCCGGAACAAGTCTGGGTGCCCGATACAGGCGTCGCGTCTTATCGCGGCCGCGGGTAATCCTGATCAGACCTAAACAGGATTAAAGACGCGCCAAGGCTTGTTTATAGATGGCGTGATCAACATTGCCGCCGGAGGCCACCACCACAGTGGTCTTACCGGCGGTATTAATTTTACCGCTTAAGGCCGCGGCTAAGGCCACCGCCCCGCCGGGTTCAACAACTAATTTCAGATGCGCCCAAGCC
>CAJXME010000325.1 GCA_913056245.1 uncultured Alphaproteobacteria bacterium
CTTCGACGATATCGATCAAATTTCCGGTCGGCAGAAAAGCCCCTGTTGACGAGCCCGCGACATCCATAAAGTTCAATTCAACTGGAGCGGCGGTGCCCGGCACGCCATCAATAGCGACAACACCATCGTAAGCAATTTGGCCGGAGGGGGTCTGCACCCGCGCCATCACCCGGGCGCCGGTATTGACGGCTCTAATTTTAATTTCCGTCACGTCGCTTTCCGGCGTGATTAACCCCATTTCAACGGCGGCTGATCCAACCCCAGACAAGATATTTCCGCAGGTGGGTTTGTAATCGACCAATTTGTCTTCAACGCTCACTTGGGCAAAGAAATAATCCACGTCAGCCCAGTCATCGTCTGATTTTGAGAGCATGGCGACTTTGGTGGTGACCGCATTGCCGCCGCCAATGCCATCGATATTCAATGGATGCCCTGACCCAACAGCCGCGATCAAGACATCGGCCAATAGATCGCGATCGTCCGGCAAATCAGCACGATTGAAATAAGGCCCGCGAGAAGACCCGCCACGCATGAAAAAAAATGGAATGCCTGTTTGCGTCATCATATGTCCTTTAAGGATTGGCTTTCAGTCTTTGTATCAGGTGCTCGGTGAAACCGGAACAGCTCAATTGCCCGCCCAAATCCGCCGTCCGGCTAGCGGGCGAAGCGAGCATCGTTGAGAGTTCACGATCCATATGCTTAGCGGCCGTTGTTTCGCCCAAGTCATCGAGCAACATGGCAACCGATAACAGGATTGATACGGGATTGGCCAGATCACGCCCCGCAATATCAGGCGCCGAACCATGCTGTGCCTGCGCCATTGATGTCGTTGTGCCTTTATTCAATGACCCCGCAAGCCCCAGACTGCCGGCCAATTCAGACGCCAGATCAGAAAGGATATCACCAAACATATTGGTCGTTACGATCACGTCAAAATCCTGAGGCGCGCGAACCAGCATCGCGGCGGCCGAATCCACCAACATCTCATCATAGTCAATATCAGTAAATTCCTTGGCGATATTGCGCACCGCGTCTAAAAACAATCCATCGGAAACGCGCATCACATTGGCTTTATGAACCGCTGTGACTTTTTTCATCGGCCGTTTACGAGCCTGTTCAAAAGCGGCGCGCGCGATATTGCTTGACGCCTCTGTGGTGATTTTTCTGATCGCTAGTGCAACGCCTTCTGTTGGCATGAATTCACCGCTGCCAACAACCATATTGCGATCCGCATAAAACCCTTCGAGGTTTTCGCGCATGATCACCATATCAAAAGGCGAACGCGTGTAATGATGCAGCCCATCATAACAGAGCGCATGGCGGATATTGGCATAGAGCGAAAGCGCTTTTCGAAGAACGCCCGAAGGGTTCAAGCCTCCTTGTTCGATGGGCGGATAATCAGCGTGCGATACCGGCCCAAGGATAACCCCATCTGATTCCATAGCATCCGCAATAACCGTCTCGGTGATGGTTGTGCCATGCTGTTCAAGGCTGGCAAAGCCAACATGATGATGACTCAGATCAATAGGCTTACTGAAATGAGGGCTCAGGGCATCCAGAACAGCAACACAAGAGGTGATGAGTTCTGCGCTGATCCCATCGCCATCAAGGCAACAAATACTGTGCTTTTCAGCCCCCATAACCATCCCCATCTCTTTAAGTTAAGGGCCATGGCAAGGCGACATAATGCTGAAGCAAGCCGGGCGGAAAATCACGATTGAGAAGCCACGCCATCCAGCACATGAAAATGACGCCGGATACAGATAACACCATGGTCTTAAGGGGAGTAACTTGCGCCCTGAGATGAAAAAACAGCACTAAGAATCCAGCCAAAGCCAGAATGAATCCCACCAAGGATGTCGCCAGCAACAACCCAGCAAACCAGCCTAAAGTAGGCCAAAGTTTGAACCGCATGGCGTGTTCTTCGGCTTCCGCCGCGCGATCCGCAAAAACAGCGTCGCTTTCCGGCTTGAGCATCATTTGCACCAGCAAGATTAATCCCGCGATGAACGATACCGACGCCACAAAGAGCGGGAAAACCGCATCGACAAAGGCATAATCCGGAATAGAGGCCAAATTGACCAACGCAAAAATGATAAAGCCTAAAACCGCGATTAAGAACATCATCGGCGCGCGTTTTTGACCGGAGACAACCGCGCCTTCCGCCATGATGTTTTTGGATTGCCTTAACCCCACAACCACCGAAACAATGGTGATCACCAAAAGCGTCAAAACAATCGGGCTGAAGATATAGGCAAGGCCTGCTTCCATGCCATCGCGGAAACGAATACCCGCAATCT
>CAJXME010000326.1 GCA_913056245.1 uncultured Alphaproteobacteria bacterium
GGATTTGCGCCGACCACCGGGAATGCCCGTTCGGGATTTCGCACGCGGAGTTTCTGGCACATCATCGGCGTCGTCTTTTCTGGCAATCGAGCCACCTTCGGCGATAATTTTAATTTCATCACCCGAAAGGGTTTCATATTCCAAGAGAGCCTGTGCCACGAGCTCTAACTCATCTTTATGCTTTTTCAGTAGCTTTTCGGCATCAGTATAGGCGTTATCAGAAATAGTTCTGATTTCTTTATCAATCGTGGCGGCGGTATCATCAGAGATATTTTTCTGCTGTGAGACCGAACGCCCCAGAAAAACCTCTTGCTCATCGGCGGAATAGGCAAGAAAGCCTAATTTCTCAGACAAACCCCATTCTGTCACCATGCGTCGTGCCATATCAGACACCATGCGAATATCGCTCGACGCGCCGGTGGTGACTTTGTCTTCACCAAAGATCAATTCTTCGGCGATACGGCCACCACAAGCCACCCGCAGATCAGCAAATAGTTTGTCACGCGCCATCGAAACACGATCGCCTTCAGGCAAGCGCATCACCATGCCCAAGGCTCGGCCACGAGGGATAATCGTGGCTTTGTGGATCGGATCAGAAGCCGGTTGATGCAAGGCCACCACCGCGTGACCTGCTTCATGGTAAGCGGTCAGGCGTTTTTCTTCATCGGTCATCACCATCGATCGACGTTCAGCGCCCATCATGACCTTATCTTTGGCTTCTTCAAATTCAGCCATGGAAACGGTGCGGCGATTCTTTCGCGCGGCTTGCAGGGCGGCTTCATTGACCAGATTAGCCAAATCAGCACCGGAGAAACCGGGCGTGCCACGCGCGATCACCCGCGGCTCGACGTTATTGGCCAAAGGCACTTTGCGCATATGGACTTTGAGAATCTTCTCGCGCCCCAGCACATCAGGGTTCGGCACCACGACTTGACGGTCAAAACGACCGGGGCGCAACAAGGCGGGGTCCAGCACATCAGGGCGGTTGGTGGCGGCGATCAAGATCACGCCTTCATTGGCTTCAAAGCCATCCATTTCCACCAACATCTGATTGAGGGTTTGCTCACGCTCATCATTGCCGCCGCCAAGGCCAGCACCACGATGGCGACCGACGGCGTCAATCTCGTCAATAAAGATGATGCATGGTGCGTTTTTCTTGCCTTGCTCAAACATATCACGGACACGGCTGGCGCCGACGCCAACAAACATTTCCACAAAATCTGAGCCTGAAATCGTAAAGAACGGCACATTGGCTTCACCCGCAATCGCGCGCGCCAATAAGGTTTTACCCGTGCCGGGAGGGCCTACCAACAACACCCCTTTTGGAATTTTGCCGCCAAGGCGTTGGAAGCGTGACGGATCACGAAGGAATTCGACCACTTCTTCAAGTTCGGTTTTCGCTTCATCAATCCCCGCCACATCTTCAAACGTGACGCGGCCATGATGTTCGGTCAGCAATTTTGCCCGCGATTTGCCAAAGCCCATGGCGCCATTGCGGCCGCCGCCTTGCATCTGGCGCATGAAGAAAATCCAGACGCCAATAAAAAGAAGCATGGGGAACCAGCCGAGCAATACGGAAAACAGCCCCGGGCTGTTGCTTTCATCAGGACGGGCAACAATTCGGACATTGTTTTCGCGCAAGACACTGACCACATCCGTGCCTTCCGGCATATAGGACACCACGGGAATGTTATTCTGGGTCACGCCATAAAGATTGCTGCCTTCAATGGTGACTTCACGCATATCGCCGGTTTCAACTTGAGCCACAAAATCAGAATAGGCGACTTTAGCGGATTGGGATGGCGATGTGTTGTTCTGGAACATATTGAATAGAGCCAAAAGCACAACGCCAATGACCATCCAGATTATCAGGTTTTTTGCCATGTTATTCATGGATCATCTGCCTTTCATCCCACCGCTTTATCGCATGGGGTTAACTCATCTGCTGAAACCAACCCGTCTCCACCAATAAACCGCATTTCGGCCCAGCATGATGGCGATTGATCGCGCGTTACCTTACATAGATGGGGGATGATACCGCCATCTTCAAGTGCAATCAAACCGTCATCACCCTTAAAAACGGTCGAATTTGTCGCAATTTGAAGTTTTGGCCACCGCCAATAGGCGCGCGCGGGGGCTTGCAACCCGAGCCGAGCGGCTTTCTGATGACGTTTCAGCGCGGCAAACCCTTGATGACCCAGCGGCATAACCCGCGCCGGATGCGAAAGCCGCAAATGCCAGCGCCCATCAATCAGATGATCCCCTGCGGACAAATCACATTCTGGCCATGGCCGCTCCG
>CAJXME010000327.1 GCA_913056245.1 uncultured Alphaproteobacteria bacterium
CATCAGTTGATCACCATGATCAGCAGTGTGTTGAAAACGTTGAAGGTTGTGTGACAAAAAGTTTACACCACTTTGAAACATGATTTGACGCCCAACTGTGAAAGTGAGACACAAAGAATAAGACGGTCAAAATTTCACACTTTCGTCCGAATCAAAATTCACACTTCGGTGCGATTCATTCATTTATTTCGTCGCCGAGGTCAGTCTGACCTTCAACGGCGGCGGCGAGTCCACCGCCGTCTTTTCATCCCGAATCCCTCGTTTCATCGTCGTCGAAGTCGCTTTCGCCGTCGAAGCCGCCGAAGGCACGGATGCCATGCTGAGCCGTGTGGCCTCACTCACCGATCCTGACGTGACGCCTTTGGTGATGGTCAAAATGTTGAAATCAAGCCAAGATAGGGCGCTAGACCCACCCGGATTTGGGGTGGATACCGTGGCCATTGCTGTGGCGGCGGGCATTCACCATATCGCCATTGAAGCGGGCGGCGTTATGCTAATTGACAAAGACGCCACGCTGGCCAAAGCCAAAGCCTTGGGCGTTACTATTTTTGGCCTTGAGCGATCATGACCTTGCGCGTGGTGATGATCGCAGGGGAGGCTTCAGGCGACATCTTAGGCGCGCAAGTCTTATCCTCGCTCAAATCGCGCCAACCCAATCTTACTGTGACGGGCATTGGCGGTAAGTCGATGCAGGATTTAGGGCTAGAGCCTGTTTTCCCCATGGAACACCTGACCGTGCTTGGCCTTGGCGAGGCGTTGCGATCGTATCGCCGCCTTAAAAAACACGCCCAGCAGTTGATGGATCATATTGTTGATACCCGCCCCGATGTGATCATCACCATCGATAATAAAGGCTTCTCCCTGCGCTTGGGCAAAGCACTTAAGGCCAAAATGGCGGCCAAGGGCTGGTCAGCGCCAATTGTCCATATGGTTGCCCCCACGGTTTGGGCATGGGGAGCATGGCGCGCCAAAGCCATCGTTCATTCGGTGGATCGATTGCTTTGCCTTTTTCCCTTCGAAGTGCCTTATTTTACGCGTCATGGGGTGGATGCTGTGGCGGTGGGACATCCGTCGGTTGATGACCACCGGCCATCGCGGGCAGAGGCGCGCCGTGATCTTGAATTGAGTCCATCCGATCAAGCCCTAGCCATCTTGCCCGGAAGCCGCCGCCGTGAGATTAACGCTTTGCTTCCCTTCATGCGCGATGCGGTTAGGCTGATCCGTGGATCGCATCCTCAACTCAAGGTTTTTCTCCCCGTGGTGGAGTCCGTTCGAGGGGATATCGACGCCCTCATTGACCCGCAAGACGACATTATTTTGACCCCACAAGAACAGGCCAAAACAGTCATGAGTGCTAGTGATTTTGGCTTGATCTGTTCTGGCACGGTGACGTTAGAAGCCGCCCTTTGTGGCTTGCCCGGCCATGTTTATTATAAGGTTGACGCCTTGACCTATTTGATGGGGCGGATGCTGCTTGATCAATCCAAGATTGTCTTGGCCAACGCCGTATCGGGGGAGCCGATTTATCCGCTTTCGCTTAATCGAGAGGTCACGGCTGAGGCCATGGCGAAGGCAAGTTTAGCGCATCTTGAAAACGCGTCTGATCGTCACCACACAGGCCAAACTTCAGCCGCCATCAAAACAGCGCTGATCGATGCGATCAAAACAGGGAAGGGCAATTTTGCTGAGAATAGCGCCGATGCCATTCTCAGCATGATTAAAAGCGATTAGCGCTTGTCGATTTCAACATAAGCCCGTTCGGTTGGCCCGGTGTATAACTGCCGAGGGCGACCAATCCGCTGAAGCGGGTCTTCGATCATCTCTTTCCACTGGGAAATCCAGCCGACGGTTCGCGCCACTGCGAAGAGCACGGTGAACATCGAGGTGGGGAAGCCCATGGCCTTTAAGATGATGCCGGAATAGAAATCAACATTCGGATAGAGTTTCTTTTCGATGAAATAAGGGTCTTTCAACGCGATCTCTTCAAGTTCCATGGCAAGATCAAGCAGAGGCTCATCTTTGATGCCGAGTTTGTTCAGCACTTCATGGCAAGAATTGCGCATCACTTTTGCCCGAGGGTCAAAGTTTTTATACACCCGATGCCCAAAACCAAAGAGCCGGAACGGATCATCTTTATCGCGGGCTTTCTTGATGTATTCAGGAATGCGGCTGCGGTCGCCGATTTCACCCAGCATATTCAACACCGCTTCATTGGCGCCGCCATGGGCAGGCCCCCAAAGCGCCGCGATCCCAGCCGCGATGCAAGCAAAAGGATTGGCGCCCGATGACCCCGCCAA
>CAJXME010000328.1 GCA_913056245.1 uncultured Alphaproteobacteria bacterium
ACTCGCGACCTCCGGCGTGACAGGCCGGCGCTCTAACCAACTGAGCTACACCCCCGCAAAACAGATCACTCTGTAAAAGGTTCAATCTGATTAAGACAACCCAATGGTGTTGTCAAGACCGACCCTTTGCAATTTTCATAAGAAACACCTGTAAAATACAAATGCCACTTATGAGGGTTATGGTGGGCGGTGAGGGGTTCGAACCCCCGACCTACTGGGTGTAAACCAGTCGCTCTCCCAGCTGAGCTAACCGCCCTCCAAAAGGTAAATACCATATAGGACAAAAAAGAATGGCCGGCAAGAAATAACCGGCCATTTCTGAAAATTTATTTTTATGAAATTAGCTGTTCACAGCGGCTTTCAAAGGTGCGCCAGCCTTAAACTTTGGCTGGTTAGATGCTGGAATTGAAATGGCTTCGCCAGTGCGTGGGTTGCGGCCAGTGGTGGCTGCACGGCGGCTTACAGAAAATGTGCCAAAACCTACAATGCGCACTTCGTCACCAGCCTTAAGAGCGCCTTCAATCGAAGCAATTGTAGCGTCTACTGCGCGAGCAGCGTCTGCTTTAGAAATACCAGATTGATCAGCGACAGATGCAATGAGTTCGTTTTTGTTCACGGGAACCCCCATAGTGGTTTGTGTTAATAGCCTAATGCTAATTCTATTTTACGGCTAAAAACAAAGAAACGTCAAACGAATAGTCGCGATTTAGCCTGATTCATTTTCCTTGAAAAATTGAGGAAAAATTAAGGATTAATGCGTGGTGACAATATCGCCATCGGAATCCAAATCAGGATTGACGACCGCAGTATTCGCCTCATCATCTTCCGTTAAGGGCGTGGTTTTTTCCACCAGCGCGTGCAACAAGACTTCATCCACCAAAGAGACTGGAATGATGGTCAACGCATCCTTAATGTTATCCGGAATTTCAGCAAGGTCTTTCTGATTTTCCATTGGAATCAATGCTGTTTTGATCCCGCCACGCACCGCAGCAAGCAGTTTTTCTTTCAGCCCGCCAATGGCAAGCACCCGCCCCCGCAAGGTCACCTCACCCGTCATCGCGACATCGCCGCGAATTGGAATGCCTGTTAGCGCGGACACCAAGGACGTCACCATAGCAACACCAGCCGAAGGACCATCTTTCGGAGTAGCCCCTTCAGGCACATGGACATGGATATCTTTGCGCTGTAAATCTTCGGTTTTGATGCCAATTAAAGCGGCGCGGTTTTTGATGAAATATTCTGCCGCTTGAATTGATTCTTTCATCACATCGCCAAGTTTCCCTGTAGACGACACGCGCCCTTTGCCCGGAACCGTCACGGCTTCGATATTGAGCAATTCGCCGCCCACTTCCGTCCAAGCCAAGCCCGTGGTCACACCGACCTGATCCTTGCCGTCAATCTCGCTGCGGCGGAATTTCGGCACACCAAGATAATCTTCAAGGTTTTCAGGCGTAATCGTGACTTGATCGGCTTTACCGCCGACGATTTCCGTCACGGCTTTCCGCGCAAGACGGGCGATTTCACGTTCAATGTTCCGCACCCCGGCTTCACGGGTGTATTCTTGGATGGTTTTCCGCAAAGCGGCTTCGGTCAATTCAAATTCATGACTCTTAAGCCCATGATCTTGCGTCTGTTTTTTGATCAAATGACGTTGGGCAATTTCCACCTTTTCATCTTCGGTATAGCCCGACAGACGGATGATCTCCATCCGATCCAACAACGGTTGCGGCATATTCAAGGTGTTGGCCGTGGTGATAAACATCACGTCGGACAAATCATAATCGACTTCGAGATAGTGATCTTGAAAAGTTGCGTTCTGTTCTGGGTCAAGCACCTCAAGCAAAGCGGATGATGGATCACCGCGCCAATCGGAGCCTAATTTATCCACCTCATCAAGCAGAATCAGCGGATTATTTGTGCCGACCTTCTTCATGTTTTGGATAATCTTACCCGGCAATGAGCCAATATAGGTGCGGCGATGGCCACGGATTTCGCTTTCATCACGAACCCCGCCCAAAGCCATGCGGGTAAATTTCCGCCCTGTCGCCTTAGCGATGGATTGACCAAGCGATGTTTTACCCACACCGGGAGGGCCAACCAAACATAAAATCGGGCCTTTAGGCTTCTTCATCCGCTTTTGGACAGCAAGATATTCGATGATGCGGTCTTTGACTTTCTCAAGACCATAATGGTCAGCGTCGAGAATTTCGCGCGCGGCATTAATATCTTTTTTGATCCTTGATTTCTTCCCCCAAGGCAAAGCCAGCATCGTATCAATATAATTGCGAAC
>CAJXME010000329.1 GCA_913056245.1 uncultured Alphaproteobacteria bacterium
CATTGACCGTCGCAGGCTCACCCCTCTTGCGGCGATCTTTCCCCCATTTTGAATTGGGACCCACCGACTGAGTGTTGTCGAGGTGATGGATCATCGTCCATGACACCGTGACCTTTTTCACCAAATCCGTAAAATTACCGCAGATATTGGGACGGATGATTTCACGTTGATAGCCGCCGGTGTTCCAACGATCGAGCATATCTTTTTCAGAAATCGCAAAATGGTTGCACCAGAAATGCCACAACCGCTCAAAAACTGGCGCTTGGCTATGAACCGCGGCGTGATGGCGGATCACTGTTTCTAAACTAGGGAAATAACGCTCGCCCGTTTTATAGCGCAATTGTGTTTTAGCGTCTTCATAGGCTTTGCGGTCATTTTTGAATTTTTTTCGAATAACCTTGCGGTCTTGATAGACAAATTCCGCCCGGTAATCGAGCAATTCTTGTTCCGAGTAAATCTTCCCCGGCCAAGTGAGTTTCCTTGGCTTTTCAACTTGACGTTCAGCCCAAGCGATCGGGTCCGAAGGAACGTCGTCATTCGGCGCTAAACCAAATCCAATCTTACGAAAGAAATCACGTTTCATAATATTACTCTAATTCTACAAGATTAGATTTCAATAATAATATGAAAATTATTGTTCAAAAGCCGCCGCCCGGCCAGCGATATAACCAAGGCTTAGCGCAGAAAGCAATCCATTGCCCGATAAATACCCCGATACGTCAGGCCCTGAAACGCCGCAAGCCGCGCCTCCGCAAGCATAAAGGCCATTGATAATGCTGCCATCAGGTTTGCAAACGCGCGCTTTGTCATCAATCACCAACCCGCCTTGGGTATGGAAAAGCGCCCCCGTCACTTTGACCGCGGCATAGGGCGGCTTTAAGGTTTTATTGGGGTCAAACCGCCGCCCGAAAGCATCCGCCTCTCCAGAAGCGGCGAAAGCGTCACAATCCGCTAGGGTTTGCGCCAAAACCACACTTTCAACGCCAATTTTATCCGCCAATTCTTCGATCGTTTCAGCGCGGAAAATAGCCTTTGACGTTTCGGCTAAACGGAAATCTTCAAATTCCCGCCCCAACTCACATAGCCGTTCATCGAAAATATTAAAGGCAGTTTGATTGGGTTGCGCCAAAACGCTAACCGCTTGCTCGGAATAACCGTGATGTTCATTGGAAAAGCGTTGGCCATCTGTATTGACTTGAATCCCGCCTTCCATCATCAGCGCCCAAGTCACCAAGATGCCGTGGGGATGCGCCACCGATCCATGCCCTTGATACCCGGAAAGATGCTTTAACTCCGCGCCAAGGCTTTGCCCCCACAGCACGGCCTCGCCTTGATTGCCGGGGTGGCCAAAATAAAGCGCCTCTTTCATCTCAGGAATATGTTCCGCCACCAATGCCGGATTCCCACCATAGCCATTGCAGGCTAAGATGATCGATTTGGCACCAATCGCCTCAATCGTTCCGTCAGGACGTTCCGCCTTCGCGCCTTGCACACGCCCTTGATCGTCCAGCACCAGTGCCGTGACTTTCAAATGGCATGATATGAAAATATCGGTTTTCAACGCCGCGTCTTCAAGCCGTTGAACCAGCGCCGCGCCAGTCACTTCAGGAACAGCGTGCATCCGGTGATGACGATGCCCAGGGTATAAAAATCCATCCAAAACATGGAATGGAATATCATGCCGCTCCTCAAGCCAATCGATGGCATCGGTGACGCCATTAACACAGCGTTCCACATGATTAAGATCGGCGGAATGCTTGTTCTTTCCCATGATATCGGCGATGAAATCAGCGTGGCTATCGGTAATATCTTGGCGTTTTTGTGCCGCCGTCCCCGCGGCGGGGATAAGCCCAGAGGATAACGCTGTTGATCCTGAAAGCCGTTCTTCTCGTTCCGCAATCAAGACCGACAAGCCTTGCTCATCGGCGGCAAGCGCGGCGGTCAAGCCTGCCGCCCCTCCCCCAATAATCAGGCAATCGACATCAACATCGGCCGTGAAGTTTGGATCGCGAATAACGCTTGCCAAGGGTTAAGCCCCTTCAAACAAGCGAATAGCCTCAGCAATTGTCATCACTTCGCCCACCGTTGATAGCGACTTGATCGCCGTGTCATGCACGTCTTCGGAAAACGCCGCGCAACCATCTTCAAGGGTAATGGTGTGAAAATCACGAACATGAGCATCGCGCACCGTTGAAGCAACGCCGCCATTGGTGACAATCCCGCATACCATCAGCGTTTTAATACCCGCGCGGGATAAGGCAAATTCCATCCTCGTCTGATAAAAAGCAG
>CAJXME010000330.1 GCA_913056245.1 uncultured Alphaproteobacteria bacterium
CAAGAATTGGGCGCGCAAGTGTTAAGCCGTGTGCGTGAAGAAATGGAAGAATTGACCAAGGTTGAGGCCATGCCAAAAATGGAAGGTCGCCAAATGGTTATGGTGCTCGCGCCTGCCTGATAACCTATTCCGTTTCCCCTTGGATGATAGACGGATGAAAGACGAAAAAACGGCTTGCATTCAAGGGGGCTGGTGGCTATAAAACCACATCGTTCCGCGATCGGGCTAAAAGGGCATGCCCGACCGGATAAATAGACCTTCGGGTCATCACCCTAGCGAAAAAGAGGTTGAAATGCCCAAAATGAAAACCAAAAGCGGGGCGAAGAAACGTTTTCGTCTGACCGCTTCAGGAAAAGTGCGTGGAAGCGCGGCTTTCCTTCAGCATAATCTCCGTCGTCGTTCCCAGAAAATGAAGCGCAAAGCGCGTGGCACCATGATTCTTTGTGATGCCGATGCTCGCATTGTGAAGCGTTTTCTGCCATACGCCTAAAGGAGGTTTATCATGGCTCGAGTTACTTCTGGCACCACTGCCAAAGCCCGTCATGACAAAGTCATCAAAGCGGCAAAAGGCTATTATGGCCGCCGTAAAAATGTCTTTCGTGTTGCCAAACAAGCGGTCGATAAAGCCCGCCAATATGCTTACCGTGACCGCCGTGTCCGCAAGCGGGAATTCCGCGCGCTTTGGATTCAGCGGATCAACGCGGCAGTGCGCCTGCACGACATGACCTATTCACAGTTCATCAATGGCCTGAAATTGGCTGGGATTGAAATGGATCGTAAGATGTTGGCTGATCTGGCGGTTCGTGAACCGCAAGCGTTTGCTGCCATCGTGGAACAAGCCAAATCCGCTTCTAAATAAGCAGGTTTGGGTATGTTGCCTGATCTCGATCAATTAGAAGAGCGTTATCTGGCGCAGATCACTGCGTCGGATAACCTTGATGGTCTTGATGCTATACGGGTTGATGCCCTTGGCAAAAAAGGCAATATTTCCACCGCAATGAAAAACCTTGGCCAGTTGGACGGCGATGCCCGTCGTGAGGCTGGCCAAGCGCTTAATGCCCTCAAAACAAAAATCGCTGATGCCATTGACGCGAAAAAGGCGGAACTGGCGCGCGCGGCGCTTGACGCACGCTTGGTTGCTGAAAAAGTTGATGTCACCTTATCGCCGCGTCCAGAAGCGGAAGGGCGGATTCATCCATTATCCCGCACCCTTGAAGAAGTCACCGCTATTTTTGCCGAAATGGGGTTTTCCGTCGCGGAAGGTCCTGATATCGAGAGCGATTTCTATAACTTTACCGCCCTTAATATCCCGCCAGAACACCCCGCTCGTCAGGAACATGATACGTTTTATTTGACCCCTGATCATGCGGGTAATCGTAAAGTCTTGCGGACGCATACTTCGCCCGTTCAGATTCGCACCATGGAAAAGATTGAGCCGCCAATCCGCATCATTGCGCCGGGCCGCACCTATCGCTCGGATCATGACGCCACCCATTCGCCGATGTTCCATCAATGCGAAGGCTTGGTGATTGGCAAAGCTATCCATATGGGGCATCTGAAAGGCTGTTTGATTGATTTCTGCCGTGCGTTTTTTGGCGTTGACGATTTGCCCGTGCGGTTTCGGCCGTCGTATTTCCCGTTCACGGAACCATCCGCTGAAGTCGATATCGGCTGTAGTCGCGAAGGCGGCGGTCTGAAAATCGGGGCTGGTGATGACTGGCTCGAAATTTTGGGCAGCGGCATGGTCAATCCTAAAGTGCTTGAAAATTGTGGGATTGATCCCAATGAATATCAAGGCTTTGCCTTTGGCATGGGGTTGGAACGGATTGCCATGTTGAAATATGGCATTCCTGATCTGCGGCCATTCTACGACAGCGATTTGCGCTGGATGCGGCATTATGGTTTTGTGCCTTTCGATCCGCCTTCAATTCATCTGGGCTTGGGGGCGTAAATGAAATTCACTTGGTCCTGGCTTAAAGATCATCTCGACACCGATGCTGACATGGCCACCATTCTGGACGCGCTGCCGATGCTGGGGCTGGAAGTCGAAGCGGTGGTCGATCAATCGGAAAACCTAAAGCCGTTCACCATTGCAAAAATTACCGCCGCCTCGAAGCATCCAAATGCCGATAGCCTGCAGGTCTGCACGGTGGATACGGGCAAGGGGACGATTGAGGTGGTTTGCGGCGCGCCGAATGTCCGCGCGGGCTTGGTTGGTGTGTTTGCGCCGGTTGGTTCTTATGTGCCGGGGATTGATCTCACCCTCACGGAAGCCGATATTCGCG
>CAJXME010000331.1 GCA_913056245.1 uncultured Alphaproteobacteria bacterium
AGCAGACCATCAATCGCCGTGTCATCAATATCGGCCCGACCTTCCAGTTCGGCGGCGCGCCGGACCACAGAGCCGGCATAGTTGCGTCGCTCGCTCCACAACCTGCCAAGCTTGGCATCCACGAGTTCCTGCATGGCCATGATGTCGGCGAAGGCACCGCAGACAGCACCCTGTTCGGCCATGGTGGCGTAGGTGTTCCAGGTGCCAAGATCAACTTCAGCCTGCGCGGCACGCCAGGGCGCGAGCGACAACGACAGAACAAAGCATGTGATCTTAAGAATACGGAACAGCAACATCACACGTGGCGGCCAACAAGACCGCCCCTTACCAAAGCAGGCGCGCATTTTACGGTATCTTAACGAATTATGTCAGGCGCAAAGCGCGCTGTGCCGCAGGATGGGTTACGACTGCGATGCAGTGTCTAGCGCGAGAATTGCAGCGCGTCGCCGGCGGCCCGGATCAACGCCATGGCCTTGTTCTGCGTTTCCTCGAACTCGGCCTGCGGGTCGCTGTCATAAACGATGCCGGCACCGGCCTGAATGTGGAGCTGCCCGTCTTTCACAAGCGCGGTTCGGAGCGCGATACAGGTATCAAGATCGCCGGCGGCGGAGATGTATCCGATAGCCCCTGAATAGACGCCGCGCCGGTCGGGTTCCAGATCATCGATGATCTGCATGGCGCGGATTTTTGGCGCCCCGGACACGGTGCCTGCCGGAAACCCGGCAATCATGGCGTCCACGGCGTCAAGGTCGGGCCGGATTTCCCCTTCCACCTGCGAGGCGATATGCATCACATGGCTGTAATATTCGACATCGTAATTTGACTTCACACGCACACTTCCGGGCTTTGATACGCGTCCAACATCGTTGCGGCCGAGGTCGAGAAGCATCAGATGCTCAGCGCGCTCTTTCACATCGCTCATCAGGCTTTCGGCATTTGCGGCGTCTTCCTCGGGGGTGCTCCCGCGTTTTCTGGTGCCAGCTATCGGGCGGATCGTTACCGTCTTTTTGCGCAGTCGGACAAGTATTTCCGGACTCGATCCAACCACCGACAGGTTGCCAAAATCAAAGAAGAACAGGTATGGCGATGGGTTCAGTCGGCGCAAGCTGCGATACAGGTTGAATGCGGGAAGGCCAAACGGAATGGAAAAACGCTGCGAGATCACAACCTGGAAAATATCACCGGCAGTGATGTATTCCTTGGCCTTTTTGACCATGTCGAGAAAACGATCTTTGGTCATGTTTGACGAGGGGGTCGGCAAGGGCGCATCAATATCGCCTACCTCTGCAGGCATCAGCGGCGCATCAAGCGCGGCCACAGCGTCGGTTAGCCGTTGCTGGGCTGTCTCCCAAGCGGTTTCGGCGCTGTTCCATTCACCGGGTCTTATTTGGGTCACAAAAGTGATGGTGTCTTTAAGGCTGTCAAAAATCGCAATCAGTGACGGCCGAAGAAAAACCGATGCCGCGGCGTCAATCGTTGCCTCATTGGCATTTGGAATGCGCTCAATGTGGCGGATCATGTCATAGCCAAAATAGCCGAACAAACCAGCCGCCATTGGCGGCAGATCGCCGGTATCTTTCATTGCGCTTTCGGCCATAACCTGGCGCAAAGATTCAAGTGGCGAGTGGGTGTCTGCCACAAAATTTTCCGACTCAGCCGGCGTTCTATTGATTTCGGCCTGACTATTATGGCAACGCCAGATCAAGTCAGGGTGCAGGCCAATGACAGAAAACCGTCCACGCACTTCACCGCCTTCAACCGATTCAAGAAGAAAGCAATTTTTTTGGCCATCAGCGAGTTTTAAAAATGCAGATACCGGTGTTTGCGTATCGGCAACAAGCACACGATGCACAAGCTGTATGGCACCGGCATTAAACTTTGCGCTAAAATTGTCAAAAGCTGCAGACGCTGGCGCCATTATTGCGCGGCCCCCAGCAAAAGCTGTTGGACAGCTGGTAAATTTAACTGCAAATCATGCTTTTGTGACCATGTCAGCAAAAGCAGATTGGTCATATCGTCGCGTATCGCATTGTTCATCACCGTCAACACCAGTTCGGTTGTTTCTTTCAGCTCGTCATCGCTTGCCGGGATGATGTCAATAGTGCGCACGGCAATGGCTTCGCGGCCAGTTTCAACAACCTGAATATCGCCGCTGTTTTGGGTAAATGCCGCGTTGGCGATCAGTCCGGCGGCTTCATGGTCAAGGCCAATGCCATTACGCCGGAATGCCGGGCTTGGCGCGGTGTTTTGATCTGTTTGCGGGGTGGTCAAGGCCGCATCTGC
>CAJXME010000332.1 GCA_913056245.1 uncultured Alphaproteobacteria bacterium
TTTTCAATCTGTTTTTTGAAAACTCCACCCGCACCCGCGTTTCTTTTGATCTGGCGGCGCGGAAAATCGGCGCTTCGGTGGTCAATGTGCCGGTATCGACCTCGTCGATCAAAAAAGGCGAAAGCCTTGTGGATACCGCGGTGACCTTGAACGCCATGCACCCGGATATTTTGGTCATGCGGCATCAACATTCCGGAGCCAGCCTGATGCTGAGCCGTCATGTCGATGCCAGCGTGGTCAATGCCGGTGATGGTCGCCACGAACACCCCACCCAAGCCTTGCTCGACGCGCTGACGATCAAGCGGCGTTTGGGTGAGATCGCCGGGCTGAAAATCGCGATTTGCGGCGATATTGCCAATAGCCGGGTGGCGCGATCCAATATTCACCTCTTATCCACCCTTGGCGCTCAAATCCGACTGGTGAGTCCGTCGACCTTATTGCCCTCTGGCATCGAAGAGATGGGCATCACCACTCATCATGATTTGATGGACGGCATCGAAGGCGTCGATATTGTCATGTTGCTCCGCTTGCAAACCGAACGGATGCAAGGCACGGAAACCCCGTCGCAACGCGAATTCTTCCACCTCTTTGGCCTGAATGCGGAAAAACTAGCGGAAGCCGCGCCAAACGCCCTGATCATGCATCCCGGGCCGATGAATCGCGGCGTTGAGATTGACAGCGCCTTGGCCGATGACCATGAACGCAGCCTCATCACCATGCAGGTCGATATGGGGGTCGCGGTGCGGATGGCTTGTCTTGAAGCGGTGGCCGCCGCGCGCAATGCTGATCAACAGGGGCAGGCCTCATGACCGCCGTGTTCTTTAACAAAATCCATGTTTGCGATCCGTCGTCAGGGCGTGATGAGATCAGTTCAGTCTTGGTCAAAGATGGCATGATCGAAGCCATTGGCAGTCCGCAATCCATCGGCACGCCCCCAAAAGACGCCAAGATCATCGAAGCGCAAGGCGCGGTCTTAGCCCCAGGGCTTGTGGATATGCGGGTGCAATCGCGCAACCCCGGCTATACCCACCAAGAAAGCCCCACCAGTCTTGCTCAAGCTGCCGCCGCGGGCGGAATCACCAGCATGGTGTGCCTGCCCAACACCAATCCTGTTTTGGATAACCCCGACAGCCTCGCGGCGTTGATGCGCCATAACACGGATCGCATCGCCAGCCCTCGCCTCTATGCCTATGGCGCGGCGACCAAAGGTCTTGACGATGAAGCCATGGCCGAATTGGGATTATTGGCCGAAGCGGGCGCGGTGGGCTTTACCAATGCGACAAAGCCGATTGCGGACAGCCTGATCATGCGGCGGATCATGGATTACGCCGCGATGCTGGATAAACCGATCATCCAACACGCTGAAGATATATCGCTCGCTCGCGATGGCGAAATGAACGAAAGCGTCAATTCCACCCGATTGGGTCTGAGAGGCATCCCCGCCGAAGCCGAAGAGATTATGGTGGCGCGCGACCTTGCCTTAGCGCGATTGACTGGCGTGCGTTATCATGTGGCGCATGTCTCGACCGCGCGCGCCGTCGCCTTGATCCGCCAAGCCAAAGCCGATGGCTTGAGCGTGACTTGCGACACCGCACCACCTTATTTTGGACTTAATGATCTTGCGGTGATGGAATACGACACCCGTTTCCGCCTCTCGCCTCCCCTTCGCTCCGAAGACGATCGCCAAGCCGTGCTGGAAGGCATTGCCGATGGCACGATTGACGCGATCGCCAGTGACCACGCGCCGCAAGATCGCGATTCCAAATTATTGCCTTTCGGCATCGCGGCGACAGGCGCTTCTGCTCTCGAAACCCTATTGCCGCTTGTCATGGGGTTATATCATGAAGGGGTGATTTCCTTGATGCGGGTGTTTGAATTAACCTCAAGCGTCCCTGCCACTTTATTGGATTTGCCCGGTGGTAGTTTAAGCCAAGGCGCGACTGCGGATATGGTGGTGGTGGCGCCTGATCGCTCTTGGCAAATTCGCGGCAAAGCCTTTAAGTCCCTGTCCCATTCGACCCCCTTTGAAGGCCAGCCCGTTCAAGGCAAAGTGCTTTCCACCTGGGTGGATGGTGTGATGATTTACGCGGACGGGGAGTAACCCTTTATGCTGATCCTGCTGTTCACGATACTTGGGGCTTATGGCCTTGCGTCGATCCCTTTTGGTTTGGTGATTGCGCGGGTGATGGGGCTTGGCGATTTACGGCAAATCGGCAGCGGCAATATCGGCGCCACCAATGTGCTGAGAACCGGCAATAAACTCGCTGCCTTCCTGACATT
>CAJXME010000333.1 GCA_913056245.1 uncultured Alphaproteobacteria bacterium
ACGCCATTGCACCCTACTTCCGTGATTTCCGGCAGCATCGACACCTGAATATTGACGAGCCGCTGGCCAATTTTTGCGGATCGCAGCTCAACCCCTTGATCGCTGATGCTGGAGCGCGACAATTGCACCCGCCGGATCATGGTAAACACCTGATGATCAGCCTCGAGGTAAACCGATAAGGATGAGCCTAACAACATCCCTTGGCTGGCGCGGAAAAACTCTTCCGCCGCGGGGTTTACATAAACAAAATGCGAGCCTTCATCCAAGGCAAAGACGGGATAGGTCAAGCCTGACAAGACAGCATCAATCAGCGCCGTTGAACCCGACCAAGCGCCATGATTGTTGATCGCGGAAAGGCTCATGCGGCAACGCCTTCTTGTTGCGGTTTCTTTGGCTCTTCCCGATCCAACAGTTGCTTAAACCAATCATGGATCGCGGCAAAAACATCATCCGCGTTAGACGTGTTATTGGCGATCTGCCGCATTAAGGCTGACCCTTCAAGGCCGTTGGTATAGGCGGAAATATGCTTGCGCGCCAACCGCAACCCATCGTCGCCATAATGGCTGAGCATCAAATCAAGATGCTGACACATGATGTCATAGCGTTCCGCCAAACTGGGTTCGGCCATGATGGCTTGCTCCCTCAAATACTGCCCCGCTCGCGGAATGAACCAAGGCCGCCCCATCGCGCTTCGGCCAATCATCACGCCATCAGCCTCTGATTGCGCTAAGGCTTGGTCGATATCGTCAAAATTGGCGATATCACCATTCACGATCACAGGAATTTGCACCGCGTCTTTGACAGCTTTGACGGCCTGCCAATCGGCCTTGCCTTTATAGAATTGGCAACGGGTGCGGCCATGCACCGCGACCATGGCAAAACCTTCATCTTCTGCCCTTTTGGCCAATTGCGGCGCGTTAAGACGCTGATCATCCCATCCCAGACGCATTTTAACCGTCACCGGGATCGATACCGCGCCGCGCACCGCGGCAAAAATCCGGGAGCATAAATCGTCATCTTGCATCAAGGCTGATCCCGCCAATTTGCCCGTGACCTTGCGGGCAGGACAGCCCATATTGATGTCAAGAATGGCCGCGCCCATTTGCTCGCCAATCTTCGCCGCTTCCGCCATGATATGCGGGTCCCACCCTGCAATCTGCAAAGAGAACGGAAATTCAGCGGCGGCATCGGTGGATAATTTCCGCATTTCCGCCCGAACCCCGTGCAAGATCGCTGCGCTGGCCACCATTTCCGAGACCACAAGCCCGCCACCAAGCGCGCGCACCATCCGCCGAAATGGCCAATCGGTCACCCCGGACATGGGCGCTAGAATAACCGGATGATCCAGTTCAATCCCGCCGATATGAAGAGGGTTAAGCATCTCATTATCCATTGCCTAAAGTTTAGGCACCATACTATTTGCACAATTTTTAAGCAACATCTCAATGATCATAGCAATCACGGCTCAGAAACCTTATATAAGAAGAGAATAAAAGATGAGCGTGGGCATCATGACCAGAACATTTGCAATTGTATTGGCGGCAGGGCAAAGCCGACGCCTTGGCGGGGATATCGCCAAGCCTTGGCGGATGCTGGCAGGGCGGCCGGTGCTTGACCACGCGGTTTCCTCCCTTGCCCATCACCCCAAGATCAGCGGCGGGGTGATCGTGGCGAGCGCTTCTGCGCTTGAGGACGCGAGCGCCTTGGCCAAGCCCTATGGCTGGCGAGTGGTTGAAGGCGGAAAAGAACGCGCCCATTCGGTCAAAAATGGTCTTTCTGCTTTGTCCGCTGATGCGGTCGATCACGTTTTGATCCATGACGCGGCGCGGCCCTTTATCCCAGATGATGTGATCAATCGGCTGATCGAAGTGCTTGACGATGGCGCTGATGGCGTTATCCCTACCCTGCCTTCAGCGGATAGTTTGAAACGCATTGAAGATGGGCAAGTCCAATCTCGCATTGCGCGCGATGGCATAGACCGCATCCAAACGCCCCAAGGGTTTCGCTATGATCTTATCGCGGCTTTGCACCAAGCCGATCAAGATGGCCTCGCCACCGATGACAGCAGCCTCCTAGAAGATGGCGGCTATCATGTGCAAGCCGTGGCAGGCGATCCGATCCTTGATAAAATCACCAGCGCGGCGGATTTAACCCGCGCCGAATTCATCGCCCTCGGCATCGCCAAAGGAGAGACCGCTATGGCTCAAGCGTCCAACACTGCCCTTACGGAAACGCGCATGGCCACAGGTTTTGATGTTCATGCCTTT
>CAJXME010000334.1 GCA_913056245.1 uncultured Alphaproteobacteria bacterium
TCTATGATTACGACTTCACGCTGGTCGACGCCAATGTCGGCGCGGGACAAGAGCTTGCCTTCCAGGCCAATCAGCTTCGCGCCGGTGAAGATATGACCATCGATGCCTCGGCAGAAACGGATGGCAGCATTTTCACTTTTGCGGGGCTGAGAAATAGCTGAAAGTTGGTGATGGCCCTGAGGGGCGGCATATCATGGCGTTGTTCACGCGCCGCAATTCTCTGCGGAGAAAAGGATATGCCACATGAGAGAAGATACCATCACTGCCTTACCTGATCCAAATGGATTTTCGGCTGATCCGCTTACGGATTTGATCCGCTCGGGCTTCATCAAAGATCGGCTTGAGGCTCATGGCGTCGCCGATAAACTGAGCGTGCCAGAAGGCGATGAAGCGTAACCCGCGATCGCTCTTCCACATAAGCGTTCAGGTTTCTGTTTTACAAAACCCTCCACTTTGGCGATGATGATAGCAATTCGTTTTGCGCCAATGTGATTCAAGCCCCCCTAGAAGAACCATGAATGGCTACGGCGCACTCCCCTCTTGTTTTTTCTGCCACTCTTGTTTTTTCTGATGGTGTTGTTCCGGGTGGCAGTCAGATTATTTGTTACGTCGCGCAGGCGATTATCGCTTATGTCGATTGGGGGATGGACGCGCAACAGGCGGTAGCGATGCCGCATCTGTTGAGCCGCTTTGGGGTGTTTGAGATCGAAGAAGGCAGGGCTGCTGAAGCGCTGGCCGACGCGCTCACCGCCAAAGGGTTTGAGGTCAAGATTAGGGGGTTGAACTCAGGCCTCCATGCCATCGCCGCCACGCCAGATGGAGGTAACCGTGGGGGTGACGGGGGAAGTGTAAGTGCGGTTGAGGGGAGTCTCGAAGGCGGCGCCGCCCCCCGCCGCGAAGGCCTCGTCCTCGGGCGGAAGGGGGGGGTTGAAATCAATACCCCCACCCCCTTCATAATCTTCTCGCCAAGCGCCTTGTGATCCTATAAATAGAGTTTTTTCTAGCCATCAGGACTTGCGCCATCATGACCACGGATAAAGCAAAACCCGCCCCCATCGACACCATCATCAACGAGAAAGAATTGGTGTTTGGCTGGGAAGAATGGGTCGCCTTACCCGGCCTTGGCTTGCCCGCCATCCGCGCCAAAATTGACACCGGCGCGAAGTCATCCTCCATTCATGCTTTTATGATCGAGCCTTATGGCCGCGGGGCGAAAAAGCGTGTCCGTTTCGGCGTTCACCCGATCCCGGAACGGCCAAATATTGTGGTCTATTGTTCGGCGGAATTGCTGGGCCAGCGCGAAATCACCAGTTCAAACGGCGAAACCGAATTGCGCTATATCATCCGCACCAATTTGCGCGTCGGCGGGCAGGACTGGCCGATTGAAATGTCGCTGACCAATCGCGAGACCATGCAATATCGGATGCTGATTGGCCGCAGCGCGCTGCGTGAGAATATCATCGTTGACCCGAACCTGTCTTGCGTGCAGGGGTCGCTGTCGCCGAAACTTTATGACGCGATCCCCAAAAACAAAACCCGCCGCACGGGGCTTAAAATTGGCATCCTGTCGCGCGAGCCCGATAACTATTCCACCCGCCGCCTGATCGAAGCCGCCGAAGAACGCGATCATATGGTCGAGGTGATCAATACCACGCAATGCTATATGAACATCACCTCGCATCGGCCAGAAGTGCATATGAACGGCCATTCGCTGGAAGGCTTTGATGTGGTCATCCCTCGGATTGGCGCGTCGGTCACCTTCTATGGCATGGCGGTGGTGCGCCAATTTGAGGCCATGGGCGTCTATAGCCTTAATTCAGCGGCGTCGATCGGCGTCTCCCGAGATAAATTGCACGCCCATCAATTGCTGGCTTGGTCTGGGATAGGCATGCCCGATACCGGCTTTGCGCGCTCGCCAAAAGTCACCAGCGAGTTGATCAAATTCGTCAAAGGCGCGCCGCTGGTGGTCAAATTGCTCGAAGGCACTCAAGGCCGCGGCGTTGTGCTGGCGGAAACCAAAAAAGCCGCCGAATCCGTTATCGGCGCCTTCCAAGGCTTGCGCGCCAATATCCTCGTCCAAGAGTTCATCAAAGAAGCCGGCGGGTCTGATGTCCGCTGTCTGGTGGTGGGCAATCGCGTGGTGGCGGCGATGATGCGCAAAGGCCAAGAAGGCGACTTCCGATCCAACCTGCATCGCGGCGGCAAAGCCGTCAAAGTCACCCTGACCAAACAAGAACGCGCGACCGCCGTGAAAGCCGCTCAAGTCA
>CAJXME010000335.1 GCA_913056245.1 uncultured Alphaproteobacteria bacterium
GGTTTTTGTGCATAAAGCCAGCGGTGAGCCTCTGCGCGATCAAGCGGTGATTGACCGTGTGGTTGAGGCCTTTGAAAAAGAAGGCGCTGATGCGTGGTTTGCCAGCCCGCCGGAACGGTTCTTGGGCGATCAATATGACTCATCGGAATACGAACAGGTCACGGATATTGTCGATGTCTGGTTTGACAGCGGCTCGACCCATGCGTTTTTGCTCGAAGGCAATAACGATATGTCTTGGCCGGCGGATATGTATTTGGAAGGCTCTGACCAGCATCGCGGCTGGTTCCATTCATCCTTGTTGGAAAGTTGCGGCACCCGCGGCAGAGCGCCTTATGACAGCGTCCTGACCCATGGGTTTGTGCTTGATGAGCAAGGCCGCAAAATGTCCAAATCCTTAGGCAATACAGTCACGCCACAAGATGTGATCAAGGAAAATGGCGCTGATATTCTTCGCATTTGGGTGGCCAATTCCGATTATTATGATGACCTTCGGATCGGCAAGGAAATCCTGCAACGCCAGGTCGATCACTACCGCCGCCTGCGCAACACTTTCCGCTATTTGCTGGGGGCGCTTGATGGGTTTAGCGACGACGAGCGCATCGCGGTGGCGGATATGCCGTCGCTTGATCGTTGGGTCTTGCATCGTTTAACGGAAGTCGACGCCACCATCCGCAAGGCGATCGCAGGCCATGATTATCATCAGGTCTTCACCAGTTTGCATCATTTCTGCAACAGCGATTTGTCGGCTTTCTATTTTGATATCCGCAAAGACACGCTTTATTGCGCTGATCCCGCATCGGTGGAACGCCGGGCTTGCCGCACCGTGATGGATGAGGTGTTCAATTGCTTGGTGCCATGGCTGGCGCCGATCCTTTGCTTCACGGCTGAAGAAGCGTGGCAAACCCGCTACCCGAACCCGAAAGAATCAGTGCATTTTGGCGTTTGGCGTGATTTGCCCGCCGATTGGGTTGATGAAGGTCTTGGCTTGCGCTGGATGCGGGTCAGGGACGCGCGATTGGTGGTCACTGGCGCGATTGAAAAACTGCGCGCTGATGGCGTCGTAAAATCATCCTTGCAAGCGCATCCAACGCTCTATGCGCCGGCGGCGGTGATCGAGGCTTTTGATGGGCTGGATGCGGCGGATATTTTCATCACGTCCAGCGCCAGCCTGAAGCAAGCCACCCCGCCTGCCGACGCGCGTTTGGCCGAAGATGATGAAACCATTGGCGTCACGGTCGCTTTGGCGGAGGGGCATAAATGCCAGCGATGCTGGAAAATTCTACCCGAGGTTGACGATGCTGAAGACGCCATGTGTCAGCGCTGTGATGATGTGGTCAGCACCATGGGTGATGCGGCGGCGGAGTAGCCATGGCAAATCCCAATCCAACGCGGCCACTTATTCAAGCCTACGGGGCGGTGCTTCTGCTCGCCGCGCTTGATCAAGTGACCAAGCAAATGGCTCTAGCCTTGGTGTTTTCACCGCCGCGGGTGATTGAAGTTTTGCCGTTTTTTAATCTCGTGCCGGTGTGGAATAGCGGGATGAGTTTTGGCCTGCTCAGCCAAGGCGGCGATGGCGTCAAAATAGGCTTAACGGTGATCGCGCTTTTGGTGGCGGCATTGCTTCCTTTATTCAGCCGTTCATGGGATGGATTGTCGCGACTGGGCGCGGTGATGATGGCCAGCGGCGCGCTTGGCAATGCCGTGGATCGAATAATTTATGGGCGCGTCATCGACTTTATTGATGTTTTTGCTGGCCAATACCACTGGCCTGCCTTTAATGTAGCGGATATAGCCGTGACCACCGGCGCTGGATGTTTGCTTTGGGCGTCCATCAGCGGTCGAGCGGCTTGCCACGCGGCGGAACAAACGCAAGACGAAACACCAGATGAAAAATCAGGAGATGGTATCTGATGATCAAATCAACAGTCTCAAAAGCGGCAACGCTTATTCTTGGTTTTTTAACGCTCACGCTTTTGACCTCGGGATGCTCAAGCGTTGATGAAGCCTTGGGCAAGTCCAAATCTGCCCCCGATGAGTTTGAAGTGGTGGTGCGCCCGCCATTGTCTTTGCCGCCGCAATTCGCAGTTAGACCGTCTGATGATACCATATCCCAAACAGCTGCTTCAACTAGCTCAGCAAATGCCCAAGCCTCATCATTGCTGAAATCTCGTAATACAGATGCCTCAGGCTATAATCAGGTATTTAATCTTGATGCGATTGAAGAGGATATCCGCACAAAGGTGGATGAAGAAACAGCTGGCATTCA
>CAJXME010000336.1 GCA_913056245.1 uncultured Alphaproteobacteria bacterium
TCTGAAGACGGGGTCAATGAGCTTGATGAAATTGAAACCCAACTCAGAGCCTTAAATATGCCAAAAGCGGCCCTTGCAAAGGGTGAGGCGGAACTGAAAAAGCTGCGTAACATGGGGCCGATGAGCGCTGAAGCTACGGTGGTACGTAATTATCTTGATTGGATTTTGTCACTGCCATGGCGTAAATCCAGCCGGTTGAAAAAAGATATTGATGCGGCGCGCGCGGTGTTAGACGCTGATCATTATGGCCTCGACAAAGTCAAGGATCGTATCGTTGAGTTTTTGGCCGTGCAACAGCGCACCAAAACGATGAAGGGCCCAATTTTATGTTTGGTCGGTCCGCCCGGTGTGGGTAAGACCTCGCTCGGCAAATCCATTGCCAAGGCCACAGGCCGCAACTATGTGCGTATGGCGCTTGGCGGCGTGCGTGACGAGGCTGAAATCCGTGGGCACCGACGCACCTACATTGGGTCAATGCCGGGAAAAATTCTGCAAGGCATGAAAAAAGCTGGCACCAGAAACCCACTGTTTTTGCTCGATGAGGTTGATAAGCTTGGTGCTGATTGGCGCGGTGACCCGACATCTGCACTTCTTGAGGTTCTTGATCCCGCGCAAAACAACAGTTTTCAGGATCACTACCTCGAAGTTGATTTTGACCTGTCAAATGTGATGTTTATCACCACAGCCAACACCTTAAACATGCCGCAACCGCTAATGGACCGCATGGAAATCATCCGTCTGTCTGGGTACACCGAAGATGAAAAATTGGAAATTGCCAAACGCCATCTTATAACAAAGCAGATTAAAGATCACGGTTTGAAAGAAGGTGAACTGATGATCGAAGACGATGCGTTGCGCAATGTCATCCGGCTTTATACCCGGGAAGCAGGGGTGCGTAACCTCGAACGTGAAATCGCCAAAATAGCACGCAAAACCGTCACCGCGATTGTTGGTGGCAAGGCATCATCAGTCACTGTGACAGCTGATAATCTTGATGACTATCTTGGCGTAAAGAGATTCCGTTTTGGCGAAATGGAAGACGCCGATCAGGTTGGGGTTACTACCGGATTGGCATGGACCGAGGTGGGCGGAGAATTGCTGAATATTGAAGCTGTGAAAGTGCCGGGCAAAGGCAAGGTTACAGCAACGGGTAAGCTTGGCGAAGTGATGAAGGAATCGATTCAGGCGGCTGAATTCTTTATCAAATCACGGGCCTCAAGCTATGGCATCGATCTTGATGAATTGGCGAAGATGGATGTTCATGTCCATGTTCCCGAAGGTGCGACGCCAAAGGATGGGCCATCCGCCGGTGTTGGCATGGTCACATCAATTGTGTCTGCGATCACCGGTATCGAGGTGCGGCGTGACATCGCCATGACCGGGGAGATCACGCTGCGCGGCCAGGTGCTGCCCATCGGCGGCCTAAAGGAAAAGCTGCTGGCCGCCCATCGCGGGGGCATCAAGGTTGTTTTGATACCTGAGCGTAATGCCAGGGATCTCAAAGAAAATCCCGATAACATCAAGGGCGACCTCGATATTCGGCCCGTGAAGTGGATCGATGAGGTCCTGGAGATCGCCCTGACGCGCATGCCCGAGCCCCGCCTTGAAACGGAGGAAGAGGGCAGCGCTGAGGCCGTAACAGAGGGCGTCGAAGGCGATAAGGCCGTGCGTATCTCCACCCATTAGCGTAGGGTAGGGGCTTCCCCTTCCGCGAAATTGACACCATTTTAAAAGCGTTGGTATAAAGCGCGGTCGGCGGAAAAAATAGAACAAAATCCGTCTTTAGCTAACTAACCTCAAAGGGGCTGTTGTGAATAAAGCTGAACTCGTTGAAAAGGTCGCCGAAGCGGCTGACATCTCTAAGTCCGCTGCGGCGCAGGCCGTCGATGGTATGCTTGATGCCATTACGGAGAGCCTTAAGGCCTCGGAGCAGGTTTCCCTGGTGGGCTTTGGGACCTTCGCAGTCAAAGAGCGTGCAGCTCGCGAAGGTCGGAACCCTCAAACCGGCGCAACAATCCAAATTGCTGCCGCACGGGTGCCGGGCTTTAAGGCCGGAAAGGCTCTAAAAGATGCACTGAAGTAAGGCTTCACGGGCTTCGGCTCGGAAACCTCGGAAAAGGCGCAGGACTGCGCCTTTTCTTGTTTTAGGTGGTGGTTAATTAGGAAGGGAGCGAAGCAAGGCATGTTGCAGACCATGCGGGAGCACGCCCGGGGGGTATTTGGGTGGTTGATTATCGGGTCGATTATCGCCGTG
>CAJXME010000337.1 GCA_913056245.1 uncultured Alphaproteobacteria bacterium
CGCTTACCGGATCAAAAGCAACCGCAAAGGTCATTACATTATGTTCCACATCGACGCTGATGCGGACACAATGAGCGAATATGATCGCAAACTCGGTCTTAATGAAGATGTGATCCGCGTGCTGACCATCAACATCGAAGAAGTCGATGATGAGCCATCCATCATGATGCAGTCCAAATCAGATCGCCCAAGCCGTGATGATTCTGACCAAGACGCCGATGGCGACAAGGAGTAACCACAATGGCACAACTTGAAATCAAACGTCCATCCGTTCGCCGTCCGCAAGGCCGCCGTCGGAAGTCCTGCCCGTTTTCCAACCCGAATTCGCCAAAGATTGACTATAAAGACGTCAAATTGCTTCAGCGTTTCACCACGGAACGGGGCAAAATTGTTCCAAGCCGCATTTCCGCTGTTTCTGCAAAGAAGCAACGTGAATTGACCACCGCTATTAAACGGGCACGCCATTTGGCGCTCATGCCCTATGTCTTGAGCTAGGAGATTTACCCATGGAAATTATCCTTCTCGAACGTGTAGAAAATCTGGGCCAGATGGGTGACTTGGTCACCGTCAAGCCGGGTTACGCGCGCAACTTCCTTTTGCCAAAGGGCAAGGCTATTCGGGCCACTGCTGAAAACCGCGCTAAATTTGACGCGGATCGCGCGCAGCTGGAAGCCGAAAACCTAGCCAAGCGTGGCGAAGCGGAAAAAGTCGCTGAAAAAATGGAAGGTCTGACCGTCCAATTGATTCGTGCGGCATCTGAAATGGGCCAGCTTTACGGATCAGCCACCAGCCGTGACATCGCTCAAGCGATCACTGACGCTGGCTTTACGGTTGCTAAAACTCAGGTTGATTTGAACAACGCGATTAAAACCTTAGGTTTATTTGAAGTTCGCGTTGTGCTTCACCCTGAAGTATCGCTTGACGTGACCGTCAATATCGCACGGTCTGCCGATGAAGCCACCGAACAACAGCGTCTTGGCCGCGCCATCATCAGCGATATTGCTGAACGTGAGCGTGAAGAAGCCGCTGCGGCCGCGAAAGAAGCCGCAGAGCGTGTCGCTGCCCAAGACGACGAAGATGACGCGGACACCACCAACAGTGAAGCCGATGCCGCTGACGCGACTGAAGCCGAAACTGCTGAAGGAAACGAAAACTAAGTTTTCCCCGTTATCCACAGATATTTTCAAAAAAACCAAGTCTTTTGGCTTGGTTTTTTTCTTGCGCGAAATTTATACTGACCCCATGTCAGAACACGAAGAAAACCCATCGGCCAGAAGCGATGAAGAAGCGCCAGTTGACGATAAAATCGTGACTTTGCCTTCGGTTGATCCAACGCCTCAAGGCAAGTTTGGCTTGCAGCCCAGCGCCCTGCCTCATAATCTTGAGGCGGAACAAGGGCTTTTAGGGGCATTGCTGACCGACAACAATATCCTTGAGCAAATCAACGATGGGTTGCGTGAGGATCATTTCTTTGACCCGGTGCATGGCCGTATCTTTGCCGCGATTGCGCGTCTGGTGAGCCGAGGGCAATTGGCCAATCCCGTGACCCTGAAAAGTTATTTTGTCGGCGACATGGCCTTCGACCAAATCAATATTGAAACCTATTTGATCGAATTGGCCGAAAATGTGTTGTTTCTTTCCGATGCACCTGATTACGCCGAAGATATTCGGCAATGTTTTTTGCGCCGCTCGCTGATCAAGATTTCCGACACGGTGATCCATAAAGCCCGCACCGCTGATCTTGATGTCAGCGCCGAAACGCAAATCGAAGAAGCCGAACAAGAATTGTTCACCCTCGCCGAGAGCGATCAGCCGTCTTCGGGGTTATCGCCGTTTCGATTATCCTTGGTCAAAGCCATTGAAATGGCCGAAAACGCCCGCAAAAGTCGCGGCGGCTTATCGGGCATTGGCACCGGGCTGAACAGCCTCAACAATTTGATGGGCGGCTTGCAACGTTCTGACCTCATTATCCTTGCGGGGCGCCCGGGGATGGGGAAAACCGCGCTGGCCACCAATATCGCATTTCACGCCGCCACCACGACCTTGAGCGATGAAAGCCCTCAGCATGTGGCGTTTTTCTCGCTGGAAATGTCGTCGGAACAATTGGCCAATCGTATTTTGTCGGAACGTTCTGGGATTTCGTCTGAAGATATTCGCCGCGGCAAATTGAACGCCAATCAATTCACCGATTTGGTTCGCGCCTCGACAGAAATTGAAAATGCCCCCATCTATATTGATGACACGCCCGCCATT
>CAJXME010000338.1 GCA_913056245.1 uncultured Alphaproteobacteria bacterium
AAGGCGCGGTGGCGGTGCTGATTGTCGCGCGGCTCACCGATGATCCCATACTCATCAGCGTCGCGGCGGTGGCCAGCGTGATTGGTCATTGCTTTCCCGTATGGCTTGGGTTTAAAGGCGGCAAAGGCGTGGCCACGGGCATCGGCGTCATTATAGCCCTGCATCCGCTTTCAGGACTTGCGATGATTGGGGCATGGCTTTTGACCGCGGCGGTTATGCGCATCTCATCATTGGCGGCGATTGTATCCTATGGGCTGACGCCGCTCATCCTTTATTCCCTCGCCCCTGAAGGATCACGAGCAAGTTTCACCGCCGCGGCGGTGGTGATCGCCATGATCTCGATTGGCCGTCATCACAGCAACCTCAAGCGGCTGCTCAATGGCACTGAACCTCGCATCGGAAAATAATCCTTCTCCATTAACGTTTTGTTAAAGGGTGGTGATTATACTGCCCTGATGGATCATGCGGAAAAAATAGCACGGCTGCGATTGATTCGCACCAAACGGCTCGGGCCTGTGACCTTTACGGCCTTGCTGAGGCGGTTCGGCAATGGCGTCGATGCGCTCGCGGCCATCCCTGAATTAAATCGGCTCAGCGCCACGCCTCTTAAGATCGCAACCCCGCAACAGGTTGAAGAAGAAATCAACACAGCGCAATCCGCCGGCGCGGACATCTATGTCAAAGGCGAAGACGGTTATCCCGATGCCTTTATGCGGTTTGATGACACGCCGGGGTGTTTGACGGTCAAAGGCCATCCCCATCTCTTGCAGAAAGACAGCATCGCGATGGTTGGCTCACGCAACGCATCGGCGAATGCCCAAACATTGGCGGAAATGCTGGCGCAACAAATATCCAGCCGCGGTTTTGTCATCACCTCAGGCATGGCGCGGGGGATTGATGCGGCGGCGCATCGCGGTGCGCTCAATAATGGCACGGTTGCTGTGCTGGCGGGCGGCATCAATGCGATCTACCCGAAAGAAAACACCAAACTCTATGAGATGATCGTTGATCTTGGGGTGGTGATTTCGGAAATGCCCTTTGGCACAGAACCCTCCTCGCGGATGTTCCCCATCCGCAATCGCCTGATTTCCGCGTTGAGCCTTGGGGTCGTGGTGGTCGAAGCCAATTTAGGGTCCGGGTCATTGATCACCGCGCGTGACGCGGCTGACCGAGGCTTAGAAGTCATGGCCATCCCCGGCTCACCGCTTGATCCCCGCGCCCAAGGCTGCAACAACCTGATCCGCGATGGGGCGAATCTGGTACAGACCGCTGATGATATTGTCGATCTTCTGCAACGGCATCAATTCCAAGCAAAAGGGGATTTTGACCTGAAGAAAACTACGCAAAAACAACCACTTCAAACACCTGAAGCCCTCTTGGAAGCGGAAAAGATCATCACCCAACATTTAAGTTTTACACCAACGGAGGTTGACGAATTGATCAGGCAATGTCATTTGTCAGCATCGACGGTGCAGTCTGCTTTGTTGAAAATGGAACTCGATGGAAGCATCAAACGTGTCTTTGGCAATCGCGTTTATCGAGTGTTCAGCGACGATCGCCCGCTCGACATATAAGATTATTATCGGTGAAGTATTCTTGCGGAGCCGGTCAAACATGGCTCAAGGAGGGGGCGTATGAAAGTTGTTATTGTCGAATCCCCCGCTAAAGCCAAAACCATCAATAAATACCTTGGCGCGGATTATCAGGTGATCGCTTCGGTTGGTCACATTCGCGACTTGCCGCCGAAAGATGGTTCGGTTGACCCCGATCAAGACTTTGCCATGAAATGGCAAGTGTCGCCGCGCAGCAATGACCCGATCCGCGCCATTAAATCCGCCTTAAAGGGTGCTGAAAAATTAATCCTCGCCACTGACCCTGACCGTGAAGGGGAAGCGATTTCATGGCATGTTCACGATGTCTTGGATCAAGCAAAAGCAATTAAAGGCATGCCCGTTGAGCGCGTTGTCTTCAATGAGATCACGAAAACCGCCATTTTGGAGGCGATGAAGCACCCCCGCCAAATCAACGATGAATTGGTGGATGCTTATTTGGCGCGGCGGGCTTTGGATTACCTTGTTGGGTTTAACATCTCGCCTGTGCTTTGGCGGAAATTGCCCGGCGCGCGGTCAGCGGGGCGGGTGCAATCCGTGGCGCTTAAACTGATTTGCGAACGCGAGGCTGAAATCGAAGCCTTTAAGGCGGATGAATATTGGTCGATCGAAGCGCGGCTCAAAAAGAAA
>CAJXME010000339.1 GCA_913056245.1 uncultured Alphaproteobacteria bacterium
CAGATCATCATAAGAAATGATCGACAAGACCGGGCCAAAGATTTCTTCCCGCGCGATCGTCATATCATTGGTGACATGGCCAAAAATGGTTGGCTTGACATAATAGCCGCGGTTGAGGTGTTCAGGACGACCTGTGCCGCCGGTGACCAAGGTCGCGCCTTCTTCGATGCCCTTTTCGATCAGCGCTTGCACTTTATCGAATTGCACCTGACTGACCAAAGGACCGATCACGGTATCTTCAGCGGCGGGGTCGCCCACCACGGTTTTTTCCGCCGCGATTTTGGCGATCTCAAGCGCTTCATCATGGCGTGATGCCGGCACCAGCATCCGCGTTGGCGCGTTGCAAGATTGCCCCGTGTTGTTCATACAGCCATCAACGCCAGCGGTGATCGAATCCTCAAAGACCGCGTCATCAAGAATGATATTGGCGGATTTCCCGCCCAATTCCTGCGAAACACGCTTGACCGATTCGGCAGAGGCTTTCGCCACCGCAATCCCGCCACGGGTCGATCCCGTAAAGGACATCATATCGATATCAGGATGCGCCGACATCGCTTCACCCACTACAGGGCCAAAGCCATTGACCAAGTTGAACACCCCTTTTGGCGTGCCGGCTTCATGCATCACTTCGGCGATCACCATCGCGGAAAGTGGCGCGATTTCTGAAGGCTTCAGCACCGCCGTGCAACCAGAGGCGATGCAAGGCCCGAGTTTGGAGACGATCTGATTGATCGGCCAGTTCCATGGGGTAATCAACCCGCAAACGCCAATCGGCTCATGGCGGATCAAGAAGTCGCCATGTTGATATTCAAAAACATGATTTTCCAAAGACCGGATCGCGGCCTTCAAGTGCCCCAGCCCCACCATGGCCTGCGCACCGCGCGCCAAGTAACTCGGCGCGCCCATTTCAGTTTGAATGGCATCAGCAATATCGTCAAAACGCTTTTTATAAATCTCGCGAATTTCCGTCATCAATTCCAAGCGTTCCGCCACCGGCGTGGCGGCGTGTTTTGGGAAAGCGGCTTTTGCCGCCGCCACGGCTTTATCCACATCCGCCGCTGACCCTACAGAAATGCTGGCCACGGCTTCTTCCGTTGCCGGGTTAATGACATCGAGTGTTTCGGGCTTGACCGGGTCAACCCATTCCCCATTGATATAGAATTGCTTGAGCGACATATCGAGCCTTCCTTTGAATCTGGCGTTAAGAGAGCGTATCGCAACGGTCATTTCAACCTTTGACCTTGACGATACGCCCAAATATTTAATGCATTAAACCTAATCAAGCAGGCCTTTTTCGTCCAGCACTTTACGCGCAGCACGGAAACATTCGAGCGCTTGAGGCACCCCGCAATAAATCCCGATGACATGAATAATCGCGCGGATTTCTTCCACGGAAACACCATTGGAAATCGCCCCACGGCAATGCAATTCCCATTCGTGCATTTTGCCGAGCGCGCCAATCATGGTGAGATTCATCATCGAACGGGTTTTGGCGTCAATCGCGTCATCGCCCCAACCAAAGCCCCAGCACCACGCGGTCATGGCTTCTTGGAAAGGACGGGTGAAATCATCAGCGTTATTGAGCGAATTTTCCACATATTCCGCGCCTAGGGTGGCTTTGCGCTTTTCGAGGCCGATGTCAAATTTGTTATCCATAATGATCTCCGAGATTGGCTAATTGATCCCCCACAACTAGCCCGTTGCCGCAGGCTTGGCAAGGAGACTTTCCCTGAGATGACGATGAAATAAAGGCGCGATTCTTCAGGATGATTTTTGGTGTCTTGAGCGTCTTGGACGACTTTAGGTGTCTTTGGACTCTTGAGCGGCTTGCCGGGCGCGCGCCGAATCCGCGTCGGTGACATAAATCAGCCCCGCAAGACGGCGCATCATGGCGCTTTCCATATCATCGACATGATCATCGGCCAACACCACCTGCCAGAGTTTTTCCATCAAATAGCATTTTTCATCCATGCTGTAATGCGCGTTGACGCGCTTTGTCCAGCCGTAAAGATCGCCCGCCGATTGCGCCGCTGATTGCGCTTCCACCATCAACGCGGCCGTGGCATCGGCATCAAGGCCAAATTCGTCTTCGAGGATGCGGCGCACCATGGCGATTTCATCATCATCGGCATGGCCTGCAGCGTTGGTATCAAAATCAAGTGTAAATGTGCAGGTTCCATCTAGTGAGTATGGAAAATCTACATCCTCACCCAGTGGCAAATGCTCATGAGAT
>CAJXME010000340.1 GCA_913056245.1 uncultured Alphaproteobacteria bacterium
GGCGGATAGAATCCACAATATCGGTTGAGTCCAGCGTCTTGCCGTTATGGAATTCCACGCCCTTACGAACATTGAACTTCCATGTTTTAGCGCCGTTTGAAGGCTCCCAGCTCTCGACAAGGTCACCTTGAACAGAACCGTTTGGCATGATCTTGGTCATGTTGGGTCGAACCTGACCCATCGAAACGTTGATCATATAAGCATCGAGGATTTGACCTGGGTCAAGAACGTCACTGGTCGCACCACCGGTGATCCCAATTCTCAGACGTCCGCCAGCCTTTGGCGTTGCGGCCAGCACTTCTTTGACCACCGTTGACGCGCCTGTTAGCGACACGCCAAGAGCCAGCGCTCCTGTCATGAAGCCACGACGACCAATTTTACCGGTGGCGTAACTATTCTGAAGTTTATCGGCTTTGATTTGGGACTCTTTATCCGAAACCTCAGCCGAGATTTTGTATTTTTGGTAATTGTCGGATTTTTCCAATTTTTCCTCCCTTTTATAAATTACCATCGACTAATAAGGTAAGTGGCAAAGACTGGGCTTTGCAAGTTATTTATGCGCATCGCACATGGTTGATACCTTATATGAACTTGTGATCTTGTCTTTTTGGCTTGTCTTTTGGGCGTCTCCTTTTGTTGTTAAAAATCATGAACCATTCACCTCCTCCGGCAATCTTAAACGCCGGCAGGGTTATCCAAATCCGCCCCGATCGAAGCCAGATCAGAATATCGGTCGCCAATACGGTGATGCGGTCGGCCGCCTGTTGCCCCGCCAAACGCAGCGATCAACTCATTGCCCGCTGGCGCATCAGCGATATGCATCTGCACCGTCAGATAATGAGACCGCCGCCCCGTATCGTTTTTATCCATAAGAGGAATATTGATCTGGGTGTTTGCCGGCCCTCGCGTGTTGGTAAATCCAAGATAAGATTTCCCCTCCACCGCTTTGCGGAAAAAATTGCCAAAATGAAGCGTGTGAATAAGGGCTGAGCCATGCTCTAATTCACAATCCACACCCGCCATAGCGGCCTTGCCAAAGGCTTCGATCGCTTCGCCTGACCCACCCGCAAGATTGAGCATCTCTTCGGTCAATTTTTCACCCAAGATTGGGCCAAAGGCTTTGATTTCTGGCATCAGGTCTTCGACATAACCGCGACCCGCCCAAGGGTTTCGAACGACCGCCGCCGCCCCAAAAATTTCAAGCGGTGGCACGGCGGCCTTCTCACCATCGACCAAAACAGTTTCTTTATAGGTTACAATTTTGCGGATTATCAGTTCCATGGAGGCCTTCCCTTTCGTATCCGATCATCGTGTCGCATGATCATCATCGGTTGCAACACTCGTTATAAAACGCACCAAATGGCGGTTGAAAATATCCGGCGCTTCCATCATCGCCATATGCCTGAGGCCACTCAGCACAACCAAATCAGCACGTTCAATTTCATTGGCGATGGCGGCGCTCATGGCGGGGTGATTGCCGAAATCTTCATCCCCCGTCATCACCAAGGTCGGAACGTCGATCGGCGGCACCGGCGAGATCAATTCATCCACACCATCGACCAGCACCTGATAAATGGACGGGTAAATCTCTCGGTTATTGGCCTTAACCCATGTCTTTACTTGATCGATGACTTCAGGTTTTTGGGCGCGGAAATTTTCCGTGAACCAGCGCTCAATCGCGGCGTCGACCGTTGCCTGCGGGCCATGGTCTTCGGCCTGATAAACGCGCTTCTGGATGGCGTCATGTTCAGCCGTTGTCCGCTGATGGGGGGAATGCAAGACCGCAAGCGCCGCCACTTTTTGAGGGGCATCCATCGCGATGCGCCGCGCGATCATTCCGCCCAAAGAAAACCCCGCAACGATGGCGCTTTGACATTCAAAATGATCAAGAACAGCCAAGGCCTGATCCGCAAAAAGACTCAAAGATGGTTTTGCTGGCGGCGGGGGCGAGTCGCCATGCCCATAAAGATCATAGGTGATCACCGGGCCTAAAGCCGTCAGCGCATCGATTTGGGCAGCCCACATATTTTGATTAAGCCCAAGCCCATGAATCAGCAGAACCGGCACCCCTTCATTGCCGCTGTCATGAATATGGCAGATTGTGCCATCCTTTGCCTTGCTTTGCTTATGGGACATCAGCTTTGTTCTGGCCTCCATGCCACGACTTCAACCTCAACTCGAACGTCCACGAGCAGATCATTGACTACGGCTGAACGCGCTGGCGGGTCTTCT
>CAJXME010000341.1 GCA_913056245.1 uncultured Alphaproteobacteria bacterium
TACATGCTTCGAGTTTTTGAAAGACCCAGTTTCATAGGAAGTACGTTCTTATAACGAGCTGCATCGTTAACATTGTATTCTGACGACGCCGCACTTCAAGCTAGAAGCCGAACTGTTTCGAAAAACAGAAGCCGATTTTTCTAAACGTGTTTTCCGTGGGCGGAATCCAATGCAGTCACTTGTCATTTTCGAGTAAAAAAAACTATTTCAGTAATAGTTACTAGTGATAAATGTTATCAAAATTTAAATCTATTAAGAGGGTATCATGAAAATGATAGACTTGGAGGACATGATCCTTATAGTTCGTGACCGTTGAATGTTAAGGAGACGGCGATGTTGATGATCTTCATTGTTGCTTGAAGATGATTCCTCACATTGGCACGTATTGATGCTAGCGAATGATGATGCTAAATTTGTGCTGCATAGATCAGAGACATAGTTCAGATGTGCCGGTGGTTGCAACCTAGAGAGCAAACTGTTGTGAGAGATGTTATCGTTATCATAAGCGCTCGTCTCCACCTTCGCATCAGCTTCGTCTTTATTCAACACCCCAAGAAACTGCGATGCAGCTACCGCTGCTACACCAATGTTTCGTGACTTTGCTACTAGCTTGTTTAGCGTAGACATCTCGGGCGCAATTCTCTTCTTCTTTATGTTGATTGCATCATCGTCATAATATCAGTGCGTATTGCGTTTGTTGATGTTTTTTTGCAAAAGCATCGAGCGCGGACATATCAAGCGGCGCTTGAGGTTTGGCATCGGATTTATGGCCGCCGGTGATGAAGGCCACGGGATCATCTTTGATCACCGCGCCGAGGTTGTTGCGTTCTAAGGCCGAAGGCTCAAAGCCAATCATCACCAACCCGACGCGTCCCCCCATGCCTTCCACCACCGCGTTGGTGGCAAGCGTTGTGGAAAGGCTGACGCGATCGACAAATGGGCGTTGTTCTGGCGTAAGGGCATTGACCACGTCATTGATCGCATGGCTGAGGCCAATCGATAAATCATTGCGCGTCGTGGGGGATTTGGCTTTTGCCATCAAAGCCCCGTTTTCAGCGTCTATGATGGCCGCGTCCGTGAAGGTGCCGCCTGTATCAAGGCCTAAGATAAAACGCATCGCTGATCCCTAATCGTCGAGCCGCCCATGCTAGGCATGAGCGGTCATGGCGTTGGTCAAGAAGGTGCTGATCATGACGCCGACATCATCCCCTTGATGGGGGGTGGTCAGGCTGGCATGGCAGGCCGCCGCGCGATCGGCGCCCATGTTCACCTCCCGAAGATCAGTGATCCCTGCGATGATAGCTGGGGTGAATTCGGGATGGCCTTGAAAAGACAAAACCTTATCGTCAATCGCATAAGCCGCGATGGTGCAGAAATCATCGGCCATCAAAATTTCCGCTTCTGGCGGGGCTTCCACCACTTGGTCTTGATGCATATATAACAGCGTCAAGTCTTTGAGGTCAGCGGGCAGATGCTTGCCGTGATGCAGCACAGGCATCTTGCGCACCCCACACCCCCATCCTTTGGGGGATTTGATCGCTTTGCCGCCAAGCGATTCGGCGATGACTTGATGGCCAAAGCAAATGCCCACCAAAGGCTTGCCCGCTTTGTAAGCGTCACGAATAAAAGTTTTGAGCGGCGGTATCCAATCAAATTCATCATAAACACCAGCGGCGCTGCCTGTCACCAGATAGGCGTCATAATCGTCAACGGATGCGGGAAATTCACCCAAGCGGACTTGGACAAACTCAATATCGAAACGGGCGTCGCTACGTTCAAAAAACGACCGAAACAAAGTTTGATAATCGGGGGTGCTCGCCGGCATATTGGGGCTGTTTTCACCGGCTTGAAGAATGCCAAGGCGCATCTTAGACCTCAATGATAAATATCAATCATGATTATGATAAAGTTTGTCTTTATCAAAGTAAAATCAATAGGCTTTGGAATATTGGTGTTAGCGACCTAAATCCGTCTCATTTAACCGGCCGTGAAGCGCGGCTTCGAGGATGTAGAGGCGGATCATGCTGGATAGCCCGCCGGTATCCGCGCCCGCCATTAAATCTTGAGTGCGGCGGTCATCAATCTGCGCCACAAGCGCGCTCACCGACAAGTTTTCCTGCGCTGCCAAAAAGCCCAAACAGTCCCAAAAGCGATATTCCAAAGAAATCGAGGTGCGATGGCCGCGGATCGTCATGGATTTTTTGATCATATGTTCTCCCCTTTCGTC
>CAJXME010000342.1 GCA_913056245.1 uncultured Alphaproteobacteria bacterium
TGAAAACAGGTATGCTCTCGCAAGCCCTGTGGTGGGGCCGTGCGCAGAAAGAAGAGGTTGAGAATCGCGCTTTTGTTGAGCGGATCATCGATTTCCTTGAAATCCAGAGCATCCGCAAAGTACCTGTTGGCCGTTTGCCCTACGGCTTGCAAAAACGGGTGGAGCTGGGCCGCGCGTTGGCTGCTGAGCCGTCTTTGCTGCTGCTGGATGAACCAATGGCCGGCATGAACGTTGAAGAAAAAGAGGATATGTCCCGCTTCATTCTGGATGTGAATGAGGAATTCGGCACCACTATCGCGCTGATCGAACATGATATGAGCGTGGTGATGGATCTGGCCGACCGTGTTGTGGTGATGGATTACGGCAAGAAGATCGGTGATGGCACGCCCGATGAAGTGCGCAGCAATCAAGCCGTGATCGACGCCTATCTGGGGGTGCCGCATGACTAATTGGAACGCGGATCAGAAGAATTTAAGAACAGGGGCTGGCCATGGGTGCTGAATTTTTCTTTGGCGTAGAGGTCTTTCTGAACGGATTGATGGCGGGGGTGATGTATTCGCTCGTCGCGCTGGGCTTTGTGTTGATTTTCAAGGCCTCAGGGATTTTCAATTACGCCCAAGGGGTGATGGCGCTGTTTGCCGCCCTGACGCTGGTCGGCTTTCAAGAAGGCCAAATACCTTTCGCGCATTTGATCAACGCGATTTTCGGCACGGAAATTCACCATTTTGGCTTTGAGATGCCCGCGTTTTTAGCGATCCTCTTCGCCCTTGGGGTGATGATCCTCTTCGCCATTTTGGTCGAAAAACTCATCCTGAAACATTTGGTCAACCAAGAGCCGATCATTCTCTTTATGGCCACCATCGGCCTTGCTTATTTCATGGAAGGCTTTGGGGATTTGATGTGGGGTTCCGACGTCAAAAAACTCAATGTCGGGATACCGCAAGGCGGCAATTTCTGGATTGAAGAAAACACCGCTTTCCTTGGCGGCGACGATTTCTATGGGTTTTATCTCGACACGCTCGACATCTACGCCACGGTGATTGCCGCCATTCTGGTGACCAGCCTTGTGCTGTTTTCGCAATACACCAAAACAGGCCGCGCGCTTCGGGCGGTGGCGGATGATCACCAAGCCGCGCTTTCCGTCGGTATTTCGCTCCGTTCAATTTGGGTGATTGTGTGGGGCATTGCCGGCTTTGTCGCGCTCGTGGCGGGGATCATGTGGGGGTCAAAATCAGGGGTTCAGTTTTCGCTCTCCCTGATCGCGCTCAAAGCCTTGCCGGTGTTGATGCTGGGCGGGTTTACGTCAATCCCCGGCGCTATTATCGGCGGCTTGATCATCGGCGTTGGCGAAAAAATGTTTGAATTTCTCATCGGTGCGCCTTTCTTGGGCGGCGCCACGGAAAATTGGTTTGCCTATATGCTGGCGCTGATTTTCTTGGTGTTCCGCCCGCAAGGGTTGTTCGGCGAAAAGATTATTGAGAGGGTGTAACCATGCTTTATCGTGAGGCCGGTGATTTTAAGACATCGTATCGGGCGGATCAGCAGACCTTCCCCATCATGTTTGATAAGGTGGCTTTTACCATCACCATCATTCTTGCTTTTACCGTTGTGCCCTTGACCATCAATGATTATTGGGCGAACGCGGTCTTCTTGCCGTTTTTGATCTATTCCATCGCGGCTATTGGGCTGAATATCTTGACAGGCTATTGCGGGCAAGTCTCGCTTGGTTCTGGCGGTTTCATGGCGGTGGGCGCTTACGCTTGCTATAAATTGATGACCGCTTTTCCGGATATGAACATCGTCTTCTCGATCCTTATTTCTGGGGGGATCACGGCTGGTGTGGGGATGCTATTTGGCCTGCCTAGCCTGCGGATCAAAGGGTTCTACCTCGCTGTGGCTACCTTGGCGGCGCAATTCTTCCTTGTGTGGCTGTTTAATAAAGTGCCGTGGTTCTATAATTATTCCGCCTCGGGTCAGATCAACGCGCCAGAACGTGAGGTTTTCGGCTTTATCGTCACGGGTCCAAATTCGTCACCGGCGGCAGTTTATATCTTTTGTTTGCTGTTCCTATGCGTGCTGGCGATCATCGCGCGCAATTTAACCCGCGGCTCGGCGGGGCGGCGCTGGATGGCTATTCGCGATATGGATATCGCCGCTGAGATTATTGGCGTGAACCCTTTGATGTCGAAACTCCCCGCCTTTGGCGTTAGTTCTTTTTAT
>CAJXME010000343.1 GCA_913056245.1 uncultured Alphaproteobacteria bacterium
GAAATGGTCAAGATGATCCGTGCCCAGCAAGCCTTTGGCGCGTCCTCACGGATGATACAAGCCGATGTCGATATCAGCCGCCGGTTGATGAGTTAAATCAATCGTTTCCTGAAATCTGCTTATTTTAACGGAATGGTCAGATGGCAATCCGTGATGGCCAGCGTCATCGCTTCATTGATGCGCAGATCACCCGCAACGCTAACCGCAAGGTCTTGATCAACCGTCAGGGATAACACCAATGGCCGCTGGCTCGAGCCGCGCGCCAAGCGCAGCACATCATCAAATCTTGATTGCGGCATCACCAAGGTGACTTCCATCACCGGCTTATTGATCAGAATATTGACCGAACCAGAAATGACCTTGGCGCTCTTGTCCGGGATGATGATGACTTGGCCGCGCCCACGGGCGATATTGATCAAATTGCAAGAAGCGCGAAAGGACGGCTGCAATTCCGCGCCATCCATATGGAAATCCAAAGTCTGGACAGCCATGCTGATATCGCGGGTTTGCTGCCAATCGCTCATGAAGCGATCAGTCCTGTTTCGGCGTTGCTGAGGAATTGCCGCAAGCGGCTGACCGCTGATTTTTTGATTTGCGACACCCGACCCGTGGTGATGTCCAGCACTTCCGCGATTTCATAAACGTTTAATTCTTCAACGTAATACAGTTGGATCAACAGCGCTTCGCGTTCCGGCAATTGTTTCAGCGCGTCCTTGAGCGATGCTCTTAACTCGATATCGCTCATGACTTCTTCGGGATTGTCATCATCGGAGACAAACCAGATGGAAAACTCATCATAAACGCTATCAAGAGATTGATGATTATTGGCCTGAAACGCCTTTTCCCATTCCATCATCTCATGGTCATCAATGCCAAGGAATTCGGCGATTTCATGGAGCGAGGGTTCACGCGATAAACTGGAGCGCAATTTTTCTTCGGCTTGGCGCACGCGCTGTTGCATTTTAATGGTGGTGCGGCAGAGATTTGAGTTTTTCCGCAAATGATCAATGATCTCACCACGGATGCGCAAACTGGCATAGCTGGAAAAACTAGCGCCTTCTTTGACCGTGTAATTCTGCGCGGCCAAGACAAGCCCGTAATAACCGATCTGAATTAAATCTTCGATATCCGCCGAAAGCGCCACCCGGCCATGAATATGCCAAGCAATCTTTTTCACCAAATTGAGGTGATCATTGATCAATTGGTCAACATCTTGTTTCTGCTCGGGGTAATGCGCTTTCATTCTAGCCCTCCCCCTTTGTGCCTTGATCGAAGAACCGAATGCCTTTGGCGGTGTTCATCGGCGCGTCAAGCACACGCTTGGCGATGGTGCGAAAAGCGTTGACCTCAGGCAAGTCTGTTTTCTGCAAAGCGATGGGCTTGCGATCGATAATAGACTTACGGATACGCTGAGAAAACGGCACATGACCACCAAACCGCAAACGCACATCCAAAAACTGCATGGCGATGGCGTTGAATTTATCAAAGTGTTTTTTGGCTTCCGCTTCATTGGACGCCATATTGACCACCACGGTGAAATCCGAAAGCCCTGTTTCCAAGTGACAGGCCTTGATAAAGGAATACGCGTCGAGAAAACTGGTGGGTTCACCCACTAAAACCACCAAGGCACGGTCGCTCGCCGAGACAAAAGACACCGAATTATCCGAGGCGCCCGCCGGCACATCGACGATCAAAACGTCAATCTCATCCTTGATTTGATCAATCATGCGAATGGCTTGATACCGCCCCGCCGGGTCAACATTGAGCATATCCAACAGCCCACTGCCCCCTGAAAGAATGGCGATATCCTTTGGCCCTCGGCACATAATATCCTTCATCGACATGCTGCCATTCAGCACGTCGCTCAATGTATGGGAAGGATTCACCCCGAGCAGGATATGAGAATTGGCCATGCCAAAATCAGCATCAAAAATCGCCACACGCTTGCCAAGCGTTTGCAAGGTCAAGGCAAGGTTGACGGAGACACTGGTCTTCCCAACACCGCCTTTTTGATTTGTAACAGCTATCACCTTAAAGTGATTGTTGGTACTACTATTGGACACCTTTAATACCTCTTAGAGCCAATATAACTGACCCTTCATGCAATTTACTTTTAACAGCGTCAAAATCAAAAATCCAATTTTTTTGGGCTTCAAACACCTCCGACTCCCAACTTTCGCCTTTTGCAAAAACCGCCAAACCATCTTTTTTCAAATGC
>CAJXME010000344.1 GCA_913056245.1 uncultured Alphaproteobacteria bacterium
ACGAGGCGATATTGACAATCGCGCCGCCGCCGCTTTGCGCCAAAATGGGGATCGCCGCACGGCAGATGCGAAACGGCGCTTCGACATTAACCCCCAGCGATCGCGACCAATCGTCATCGCTGGTATCCGTGACGCTGCCTCTTGTGATGATGCCTGCGTTATTGATGATCAGATCAAGACCGCCTAGCGCTTGATGGGCGGCGGCGGGTAGGTTATCGGCGTAGTTTTTATTGAGCAAATCGCCGGGCAAATGTGCGGCGGCATCGATATGCGCAACGTCACGGTCGGCGGCGGCAACCGCGGCGCCTTCGGCGGATAGCAAGCGGACAATCTCAAGGCCTATGCCGCCCGAGGCGCCGGTCACCAATGCTTTTTTGCCCTCAAACCGGTTCATGCCGCCCTCCAAAATTTCGGCCTGAAGCCAAAAGCGAATTGATCCAAAGGATTTCACAAAACCCTATTTGAACGTCAGCATTGAGTTTTGATTTTGGCAATCGTATTTAGAGGGGCGGTGATCCTACGCCGGATCAATCCAGCGATTGAACGCCCACCCTGCCCATGAGCCGATGATCACGCCAGCGGTATTGGCAAGGAAATCCAGCATCTCGCCATAGCGGTTGACATAAGGCTGTATCCATTCGATGACGCCGCCCAAAGCGATATAAGGCATCGCGAGCGGCACGATTAAACGCGGCTTGGCCAAGGCTGTGGGAAAGGCAAGCGCGCTATAGGCGATGAGGTGATGGGTCTTGTCTCCCCCCGGCACGGGCGGCAATTCATCAAGGGGGGTGAGGCTGAGCCAAATGATGCCCACCGCCACCATCCCCGAGAGGGCATAGGCCAGAGGGGGATGATTCTTGATGAGGGTGAGCGGTTTGAACATCAACGGTTTGAGCATGAATGGGGTCATAACCGTTCCATTGACGCCAGAACAGGTTTAGCGGCCGCGTGAATTGACCCAACCCTCAGCGCATGTTTTGACGAATTGACCAGCGTTTAATTCGCGGAAGGCTTCGTGCAATTCTTCGCGGGTGTTCATCACAATCGGCCCATGCCAAGCCACAGGTTCGCGCAGGGGCGCGCCGGAAATCAGCAAAAAGCGGACGCCATGCTCGCCGGCGGTGACTTCAACTTCATCGCCCGCGCCAAAGACCACCAGCGTCCGATTGCCTGATTGGTCGCGGATTTTCATTTCTTCGCCATTGAATTCTTTTTCGACATTGACGCCGAAAGGCTGCGACGCGTTGCCAAAGGATGCGCTGCCTTCAAAAATATAGGCAAAGCCTTGGCGCCGTGTGTCAAAAGGAAACCGCTTTTTGACATTCGGCATCAGCGTCACGTCAAGATAGGACGGGTCGGTATCAATCCCATCAATTGGCCCGCGATAACCGCGGTAATCGCCGGCAATCACCCGGATATGCGTGCCGTCATCATCGGTGAGGCTGGCGATTTCAGCCGATTTCACATCTTGATAGCGGGGGGTGCACATTTTTTGATGCGAGGGCAGATTTGCCCAGAGTTGGAAGCCGTGCATTTGGCCGGTGGCGTTACCCGTTGGCATTTCTTGATGGATGATGCCAGAGCCAGCCGTCATCCATTGCACATCGCCATCCGATAAGATGCCACGATTGCCCAAGGAATCGCCATGTTCGACATTGCCCTTCAGCACATAGGTGATGGTCTCAATCCCGCGATGCGGATGCCAAGGAAAGCCCTTCATATACTGTTCAGGATTGTCGTTGCGGAAATCGTCCATCATCAAAAACGGGTCCGTGAGGTCTGTGTCGCCAAAACCAAAGACACGGTGGAGATGAACGCCAGCACCTTCCATGGTGGGTTTCGCCTGACTGCTGACATGAACGGGACGGATCGTCATCAAGAACTCCTCAAGGATCAATAAACTCAAACTATCTTCTTGGCTTATTATGTGGTGTTATGCGGGAAATTTTCAACAGCGCAATGCCTTTTGCGACAGGGTTTTTAGGATCAATTGGGATGGTTTACGCAACGCTCTTTGCCAGCGCTTTTTTGGCGGCGACCATCCTGCCCGGCTTGTCGGAAACAGGGCTGGCGGTTTTCATCGCATCAGGTGAGCATAGCCTCATCGGTCTCATTCTTGCCGCGAGCATCGGCAACACCCTTGGTTCTGCCGTCAATTGGTTTTTGGGGACGCGATTGGACGCGTTGAAAAACAAGTCTTGGTTTC
>CAJXME010000345.1 GCA_913056245.1 uncultured Alphaproteobacteria bacterium
AATAATGCCTTTGATGGTGAAGAGCGGCAGGAAGGCCGCCACAGTCGTCAACATCGCGCTGACCACGGGAGGCCCCATGCGGGTGGCCGCTATCCCCGCCGCCTGATCCATCGGCAAGCCGCGTTTTTGGCGCAAATATTCCGCGTGTTCACCGATTACAATCGCGTCATCCACCACAATCCCCAAGGCCATGATCAGACCAAAAAGCGAAATCATGTTGATGGTTTGCCCCATGGCCAGCATCACGCCAAAAGTGGCCAAGAAGGCGACAGGAATCCCCATCGCCACCCAAAACGCCACGCGCGTCGACAGGAAGATAAACAACACGACAATCACCAGCAATAAGCCGCCTAAGCCATTTTTGACGAGAAGCGAAATACGCTCCTGAATCAGATTGGCGCGGATATCATATTGCTCAATCGTGAGGTTTTCCGGCGCTTTATCGCGAAAATCAGTCAACCAATCTTGGATCACTTGGTTGATTTCAAGGGAGTCGTTGGTTTTGCCTCGGCGAAACTCGAGTTCAACCGCCCGTTCCCCTTGGCGGGTGATCGAGACATAAGTGGATTCGGCAGTGGCATCTGAAATCGTGGCGATGTCTTTGAGCAAGACCCGACTGCCATCGGGACGAATGATAATTTCAATATCTTCATATTCAGCGGCAGTTTTCTTCAGCCCCAGCGACCGCACCCGAAGCGCCCCATCCGCCAGACGACCCGCTGGCACATCAAGCGAGGTTTGCCCCACCAATCGCGCAATATCATTAAGCGACAAGCCCAAACGCGCCAATTCCGCCTCGCTGACTTCAATGCGGATGGTCTCGCTTGGCAAGCCATTGATATTGACCTTATCGACGCCAAGACGTTGCAAATCTTCTTCGATGGATTTGGCGATGGTTCGCAAAGCATCAACGCTGTAAGGGCCTGACAACACCAATTTCGAGATCGGGTCATAAAATTCACCCTTCACGACTTTCGGCAATTCGGCTTCTTCCGGGAAATCAATTTGACCCACCGCCGCCTCAACATCAGCCAAGGCTTGCTTCATATCCGTGCCAAATTCAAATTCCACCTGAACCGACGCCAAGCCTTCATAGGAATTGGACATGACTTTCTTAACGTTGGAAATCGTCCGCAATTCCGGCTCAAGCGGCTGGACAATATTGGCGTCGACATCTTCGGCCGTCGCGCCCGTCCAGGTCACAGAGATGCCGACAACTTCAACATCAAAACTGGGGAAAAACTGACGGTTCAAGCGATCCAGCGACACAAAGCCAATGACGATCATCAAGATCATCAACAGATTGGCCGCCGTTTTATGGCGAATGAAGAAATCGAGGAATGGCGCGGCTTTCATGGTTAATTCGCCCCTTGTTCCAGCACCTCAACCAATGTGCCTTGCGACAAGCCCGGGATGCGGGTGATGATCACCTCTTCATTGGCGCTGATATCACCGCGAAGATAAACCTTACCTTCAGTCTTGGTCAGGATGGTCACCATGCGTTGATCGGCGCGCTGATCCTTAACCACAAAGATTTTATCCTGATCAAAAATAGCGGATTCCGGCAAGACCACAACGTTATCCAACCGCTGGGAAGGATAGATAATCTCAACAAACGCGCCAGTGGGAATAGGCGGCAAATCTCGCGCCGAGCCATTGGGCAAAGACGCATAAAGCCGCCCGCCGCCTTCATTGGCGCTGACATTGCCCTCGGCGCGTTCAATCTTGCCCATCACCGACACCACATCACGACCGCCCGCCGCCCAAGTCACCTCAACCTCGCGCCCCATTAAATCAGGGCTGATGGCGTAGGTTTCAGCGGGGACAATAAAGGATACTTCAAGGCTGCTCAGATCAGTGATTTTACCCAAAATATTGCCGCTATTCAGCACCTGACCAGCGCCAATAACGACATTGGAAAGCACGCCATCAAACGGTGCTTTCAACACCGCGTCACGCAGATTTCGTTCGGCGCGTTGTTTTTGGATGCGCATTTGTTCGATGCGCGCGGTCGATTGTTGCAAGGCGTTTTGCGCCATGGAGAGCGCCAATCGCGCTTCATCGAGCCGCTTTTCTGACGCGACCGATGCGGCTTGCATTTGATTGACACGCTCGAATTGACGCTTGCGCAGGTCAAGTTGCGTGGACAATTCCACATTATTGGCGGCTTCCGAGCGCAATTGCACCGAAATATCGCTGACCGTC
>CAJXME010000346.1 GCA_913056245.1 uncultured Alphaproteobacteria bacterium
CCGTGTGAAATATGAATATTCAGACTGGGTCCCGGTCATGGCATCGGGTACTGGAGGAGTTGCCTACTTGAATGCTGAGGCTGGAGCGAAATTTGATGGCTCAGCTAATAATCTTAAGGGTATGAAGTTCGTTTACGGGAACCAAGGTGCAACTCGTCTTGATCTAATCCCAGCTCTAGCTTGGAAAATGCTTGGCCTGAATGTTGAGCATGTGATGGGCATTAAAGGCCGTGGTGATGGCCGCAAGATGTTTGAAAGCGGTGAAGCAACCATCGATTACCAAACTTCTTCAGGCTATCTGAAAGGTTCGGCTGAAATGGTCGCTGCCGGCAAAGCCGTGCCGATGATGACATGGGGTGCGCTTGACACCAGCGGCGCCATTGTTCGCGACCCGACCTTCCCGGACATCCCGACGTTCAAGGAAGTCTGTGACGCGACTGACGGCTGCGAGACTTCGGGGCCGGCATGGGACGCGTGGAAAGCCTTCTTCATCGCTGGTTTCCCTGCGCAGAAAATCGCGTTCTTGCCTGGCGACACCCCCCGAGATGTTGTTGATGCTTACACCGCCGCTTTTGCGGATGTTCAGGCGCGTCCTGACTTTGCGAAGATTTCAGCAAAACGCTTGGGCAAATACCCCATGTATGTTGGCGCTGACGCCAAAGCGGCGCTTGACGGCGCTCTGCAAATTTCGCCTGAGGCCAAAGCCTATGTAATCGGCTGGCTCAAGGACAAATTCGGTGTTTCACTGAACTAAATCAAATAAGGTCCCTCCACCTTCGGGTGGGGGGATTTTTATATCATGCAAGTTTTTATTGATGCCATCCCTTTTCTCGTTGACGCGTGGCGGTTGATCCTTGATCCAACCGTTTTGTTGTATTTGCTTGGAGGCGTCGTCATGGGGTTATGCGTTGGCGTTTTCCCCGGCCTAGGCGGCATTGCGGGGCGATCCGTGATCCTGCCCTTCATGTTTGGCCTTGACCCGATTTATGGGCTGGCTTTGATGATCGGGATGGTGGCGGTGGTGCCGACCTCTGATACGTTCGCCTCGGTCTTGATGGGCATCCCCGGATCATCGGCGTCTCAGGCTACGGTGCTGGATGGTTTTCCGCTGGCCAAGAGAGGCGAGGCGGCACGGGCGCTTTCCGCTGCCTTCAGCGCGTCTTTATTCGGCGGGTTGGTTGGCGCGTTCTTTTTAACCTTTTTTATCTTGGTGGCCCGCCCCATTGTCTTGGAATTCAAATCCCCTGAATTGTTGATTGTGTCGATTTTTGGCCTGTCCATGGTGGGGATTCTGGCGGGGCGTATTGCCTTAAAAGGCTTTGTCGCCGCGGGTTTGGGCATGTTGCTGGCCTCCATAGGCGAAGGGCCATTTAACGGCGAATTGCGGATGTCGAGTTATGATTATCCGTATCTTGTTGATGGGTTCAAATTGGTCATTGTTGGCCTTGGCATTTTTGCCATTCCTGAAATTGTTGCGCTTTTGCGAAAAGACCAAGCGATCGCTGACCGGGCGCCTTTAGGGGCGGGCTGGTTTCTTGGCGTCAAGGATTGGTGGCGGAACAAATGGCTCTCCATGCGGTGCGCGTTGATCGGTGTCGTGGTGGGTGTGATCCCCGGGCTTGGTGGGTCTGTGGTGGATTGGATCGCTTATGGCCATACCGTGCAAACCACCAAGGATAAATCAAAATTTGGTCAAGGCGAGATTCGCGGCGTTGTCGGCCCCGAAAGTTCAAACAACGCCAAAGAAGGCGGCGGCTTGGTGCCAACCTTGCTCTTTGGTATTCCCGGGTCGGGGTCTATGGCAATTTTCATCGGGGCGTTGTCGCTTTTAGGGTCGGGCGAATTGGAAGTTGGGCAATCGATGCTCAAAGACAATTTGAATTACACCTATTCGATTGTTTGGATGCTGGCCCTAGCGAATATCTTTGGCACAATTTTATGCATTGGCCTCTCGGGGCAAATCGCCAAGATCACGAGCATTCGTTTTGCTTTAATCGCGCCGTTTATTTTCATGATCATCGCCTTTGCCGCGTTTCAATCGGGTCAGGATTTGATGGATTTGGTGGCGCTATTCGGCATCGGCCTGATTGGGATTTTGATGCGCCGGTTTGATTGGTCGCGGCCAGCGTTTTTGATTGGTTTTGTTCTTGCCAATCCCGTGGAAAATTATGCCAATAACGCCAATCAGATTGCGGGTA
>CAJXME010000347.1 GCA_913056245.1 uncultured Alphaproteobacteria bacterium
CCGCCACACTGGTCACTGCTCCCGTGTTCGCCGCAGCCCCAGACGCCACCAGCGACTGGTTTACCCCCAAATTGGACATCCGCACCCGGTACGAGTACCGGGAAACCGACGGAGCGGATGCCTCGCACGCCGTCACCACCCGGGCCCGCGTGGGCCTTCTCACCCAAAGCTTCAACGGCTTCAGCGCCTTACATCACCCGTCAAATCCCGGTGATGGATATTCTATCCGATGAAGGCGCGGAGATTATTGAAAATAACGCCGAAACCATCCTTGAAGAAATCGGCATCGATTTTAAGGATGATCCCGAAGCGCTGGCGATCCTGAAGGACGCGGGCGCTGATGTTCAGGGCGAACGGGTGCATTTCCCCCGCGGCATGTGCCGCAGTCTTTGCGCCACCGCGCCGTCTGAGTTCACCCAATACGCCCGCAACAACGATCGTTCGGTGCAAATTGGCGGCAATAATACCGTTTTCGCGCCGGTCTATGGCCCGCCTTTCGTGCGTGATCTGGAAGGCGAGCGCCGCTACGCCACGATCGAAGATTTCCGCAATTTCGTGAAATTGACCTATATGCACCCGGGCTTGCATCATTCTGGCGGCACGGTTTGTGAGCCGGTGGATTTGCCCGTGCCAAAACGTCACCTTGAGATGATCTATACCCATATGCGGTATTCCGATAAGCCTTTCATGGGGTCGGTGACCTCAGCGGAACGGGCGCAAGATTCGGTGGATATGGCCAAAATCTTGTTTGGCGAGGATTTCGTCAATCAGAATGCTGTGATGATCAGCTTGATCAACGCCAATTCCCCCATGACTTGGGATGAAACGATGCTGGGCGCGCTCAAAACTTACGCGCGGGCAGGTCAAGCGGTGATCACCGCGCCGTTTATTTTGGCGGGCGCGATGTCGCCGGTATCGGTGGCGGGAACGCTGGCTAAAACCTTGGCTGAAGCGATGAGCGGCATTGCCTTTGCGCAATTGATCAATCCCGGCACGCCGGTGGTTTTTGGGTCTTTTGCCTCGTCGATGTCGATGCAGACAGGCGCGCCAACCTTTGGCACGCCGGAACCTGCGAATGTGCTGTTGGGCTGTGCGAAACTCGCTCGCCGCTTGGGTGTGCCGTTCCGTTCCGGTGGATCATTGACCGGCTCAAAGACCGCCGATGCGCAAGCCGCATATGAATCGTCACACACCATCACCCCAACGGTGATGGGCGGCGTCAATTTTGTCCTGCATGCCGCGGGATGGATGGAAGGCGGCTTGGTCGCTGATTATCGCAAATTGCTGCTCGACGCGGATCAATTGACGATGATGCAGCGCATGGTGGGCGGCATTGATCTTTCGGATAATGGCCAAGCCATGGATGCGCTCCGTGAAACCGGCCCGGGCAAACACTTCCTCGGCTCAAGCCATACCCAAGCCAATTTTGAAGATGCCTTCTGGCGGTCTGATCTGGCCGATAACACGACGTTTGAGCAATGGAGTTCTGAGGGCTGCATTGAAAGCGCCAAACGGGCAGAAAACCGCGCGCGCAAGATGCTGGCTGATTATGTTGCGCCTGATCTTGATCCCGCGATTGATGAAGCCTTGCAAGCCTTCAAAGCCAAGCGCATGGAAGAATTGCCCAACGCTGAATATTAAACATCATATCATCAAACAAAAAACCGGGGAAAGCCCCGGTTTTTTTATGATCTCTTTTTAGCGCTTGCCTTTAGGCCGCTTGATAATCGTAGCCGTATTCCACCGCCGCATCGGTGAGCAGATCAAGAATGTAAGGCATAAAGGACGTGCGGCCAATAACCATGAATTTGCTATCGTCAAGGCACGCGATCACCACCCCAGCATGGGACAGCAAGGATTGCACCACCATCCCTTGGGTGAAGGCGCGGGGGTGAAAATCAATAGCGCAATGCTTGGCCAGCACATCACGAACATGAGCGCCCTCAAGCACCAACGCGCCTAACGCGTCGCTGACATTGACCACCGCCACATGACCGGCTTCAGGCGTGTCAAGGGTGGCGATGATATCATCGGCGCCGCCATTTTCCGCCAAGATCATCCATTCGTCAGGCCCAAGCCAATGGATAGAACGATGACCCGCTTGATGAAAACGATTGGCTTCGGTTGGGATATCCGCACCCACCACGCGTTTGACGGCTTTCTGAACCACCGCGTTATCGGCTTT
>CAJXME010000348.1 GCA_913056245.1 uncultured Alphaproteobacteria bacterium
TCCGTTCAAAACCGAATCACTGGAATAGAACTCAAGAACCGCTTTTCGGAAACGATCGGCTTTTTGGGTGAGGTCCATGGCATCGCCCCTTTCACATTCGCTTGAAGGCCAGCCTTAAAATTTGGTTTCCAAATGACGAACCAAGGCGGACACGACCTCATTGACCGGCGTCGGGATATTCAAGGCCTTGGCCATAACCGGCACCATCCCATTGAGCACGTCAATTTCCGATTTGCGCTTGGCCAAATGATCAAGCGACATCGACGGCCGAGCATCCCCCAATTTATCGGCAAAAGCCGTGACATAAGCCACGGGATCATCGTAAGAAAAATGCACGCCGCGCGCTCTACCCACAGCGTAAGCCTCAAGCCCGCAATTTACCGCGATTTGCCAAAGCGCAGGATCGCGTCGCAATTCCGCGACGGTCAAGCCCGTGATGGTGCAAGCCCCACTCAGGGTGACGTTGCAGACAAACTTTTCCCAAATCAATTGATCGATGTCGCCATATTGCTCAGCGGGGAAACCGGCCTCGACCCAAAGCCTGGCGATTTGATCGAGAACAGGGCTGCTCCCACCTCCATAAAGCCCCAGCCTGATCCGTGTCATGCTGGAATGATGGGCATGGCCGGGGGTTTTGATCGACGCGCCAAACCCTTCAGCAACCCCAAGAAGAATGCGATTTTGGGGGACGGTTTCCGCCAATATCTCACCGCTGCCAAACCCGTTTTGGATGGTCAGCACCGGCGCCTCACCGCCTTCTTTGATGATTTTCTCCCCCGCGGCGCGAACATGCGCGGCTTTGGTGGCAATGATGTAAAGATCAGCGTCAGGCAAAGGATCATCAGGCGATTGCGCTTTGATTGTCGTGACCGTTCGATCACCGCTCGCGCCGCTTACCCTTAAACCGTTTTGATTGATCGCGTTGATATGATCTTGCCACGGATCAATCCCAATGACGTTATGGCCCGCGGCGGCGAATAACCCGCCATAAACAGACCCCATGGCGCCAATTCCAATAATAACAATATTCATCATACACACTCCCGAAGAAAGATTTGCCCAAAGCCTTGGCCTTGGCAAGTCAAAAACCCAACCTGATGGCTCAGGTTGGGTTCGTTGAGGACTATGATGATTGTCTGGTTAGACTTAAGCCTGCCGGATGAAATCAGGATACGATTCCAACCCACATTCTGAAACGTCTAGCCCAGACAGTTCTTCATCTTCGGAAGGACGCAAACCCATCAGGGCTTTCAACGCGTACCACACCAAAGAGGAAGTGATGACAACGAAGGCACCAATCGAAACAATGCCAATTAGTTGTACAATGAGGCTGGCATCGGTGGAGAAACAGACCGCAATCGTCCCCCAGATGCCACTGACAAGGTGAACAGGAATCGCACCAACCACATCGTCAATTTTCAAGCGGTCGAGCATTGGTACAGAGAAAACCACCAACAATGACCCCACACCGCCAATAAAGGCCGCCAGCAACGGCGTTGGCGCAAGCGGTTCGGCGGTGATCGCCACCAATCCCCCCAAGGCGCCGTTCAAGGCCATGGTTAGATCAATCTTGCCGTAAAGAAGCGCGGTCGCGATGATGGCTACCACCACACCAGCCGCAGCGGCGATGTTCGTGTTCACAAAGATATTGGCAATCGCCGCAACGTCAGCCGCTGATCCCATCGCCAATTGCGAGCCGCCGTTAAAACCAAACCAGCCAAACCACAGAACAAAGGTGCCAATCGTGGCCAGCGGCAGATTCGAGCCCGGCATCGGACGGATCGAGCCATCGTCACCAAACTTGCCCTTACGCGCGCCGATGATGATTGCTCCGGTTAAAGCCGCCCAGCCGCCTACAGAGTGAACGATAGTTGACCCAGCAAAATCGCTGAAGCCCATTTCGCTTAACCAGCCGCCGCCCCAAGTCCAAGACCCTTGAATGGGGTAGATGATGCCTGTCAAAATCGCCGAAAAGACCAAAAAGGTTGTCAATTTAACGCGTTCTGCAACCGCACCTGAAACGATCGAAGCCGCGGCGGCCACAAAGACCATCTGGAAGAACCAATCGGACGAGGCGCTGTAGCCAGCCGAATCGCCAACATAACCCGCGTCGGTGATGACCGCGCTATCGTCGGGCGCCCAGATCGCGAGCGATCCGATATAGCCCGATACATCCA
>CAJXME010000349.1 GCA_913056245.1 uncultured Alphaproteobacteria bacterium
AAGATCATACATGACGAGATTAAAAACAATTCTTTTACGCTGTCCAACTTCTACGCTAGACGAGCAAAAAGGATCTTGCCCGCCCTAGTTTTTGTAATTTTATTTGCCAGCCCATTTGCCTTTGCATGGATGCTTCCTCATCAACTTAAGGACTTTTCCGCATCAGTAGTTGCTGTATCCCTTTTTGTATCGAATTTTCTTCTTAAACAAGACGATTACTTCGGTCTTGCATCTGATGAAAAATCGGGACAGCCTGATGTTGCCTCTAGCCGAAGATATTTCACGCGTCGCGCAATCAGTGCGTCATTGCGTTGAATGCGGGAATTTTGATACCGCCGATACCTGCCGCATTTGCCGCAATACTGATCGTGATCAAAGCCGCATTTGCGTGGTTGAAGATGTCGCTGATCTTTGGGCGATGGAACGGGCGGGCGTGTTTTCTGGGCGTTATCATGTGCTGGGCGGCGTGATGAGCGCCATCGATGGCGTAGGCCCTGAAGAATTGCGGATCGATTATCTGGTGTCAAAATCAGGTGAAGACGCGGTGCAAGAGGTGATCCTAGCCACCTCCGCCACCGTCGATGGCCAGACCACGGCGCATTATATTGCTGAGCGGCTTGAACCCACCAAGGTTCAGGTCACGCGTCTTGCCCATGGCGTGCCTGTGGGGGGTGAATTGGATTACCTCGATGATGGCACTTTGGCGCAAGCGATGCGCGCCCGCCGCCAGATCAACGACTAATTCATCCGATCATCATCTAAATTAGGCAGACGGGGGCTTTCCGCCACGCTCGGCTGTTCCGGCGGGTCGGCGACGTCAATCTGCTCGATGGTCTCGCTACGGCGGCTGATTTTTTGGGTCGAGGTGGTGATGTCGTTGATGTCTTTTTGCGCTTGGTTGAAATGCTGGTTGAGATTGGCCACCCGTTTATCAAGACGCTGAATATCCGCAAGCAATTTGATCACCTCGGCTTGAATGACGGTCGCTTGTTCGCGCATTTTGACATCGCGCAGAATGGCGCGGACGGTGTTGAGCGTCGCCATCAAGGTGGTGGGTGAGGCGATATAAACCCGTTTTTTGAAACTGTCTTCCACCGCTTTGGTGAGCGAGGTGTGAAACTCAGCGTAAACCGCTTCGGAGGGCAGAAATAAAATCGCGCTATCGGCGGTCTCGCCAAAAATGATGTATTTATTGGCGATATCGTTGACGTGTTTGGTAAAGGCGGTGGCCAGTTTCTTCCGCGCCAAAGCCTTCTCGCCTTCGTCGATCGCTTCGCCCAATTCGTACCACGCCTCTAAGGGAAATTTCGCGTCAATGGCGATCGGCCCCGGCGGGTTCGGCAGATTGAGTAAGCAATCGGGGCGTGAGCCATTCGTCAGGCTGGCCTGAAATTGATAGGCGTTTGGGGGCAGAATTTGCTGCACCAAATTTTCCAATTGCATCTCGCCATAAGCCCCGCGCGCTTGTTTGTTCGACAAGACATTTTCAAGCCGCATGGTTTGCGCTGACAATTCGTTGAGCGAGGCTTGGGCTTTGTCGATCACCGCCAGACGGGTTTGCAAATCACCCAGTTTTTGCCCCGTGGTTTCGGCTTGCTTGCGGAGGCTTTCGGTTAAACTGCGTTCCTGATTCTGCAATTGCGTGGTGATATGTTGTTGCAGATTGCCCGCGATCAAAGAGATTTGATCGAGCTGCCCCTTCAGCGCGCCCATGGATTCGGCGTCTTGAGGCGTGCTTGAGCCTTGGCCGCGAAACACCAAAATCACCACCACCACCATCAAAGCGATGATCAATATCATCAGCATGATTGTCAGCATATCCATGATGTTATCCTCAGCGGTGTTCGGGTTTAGGCTTGACCTTGTCTGGGGGTTTCTCTACCCAATGATGATATAGCCTATCACATTATCGATGCGGTTTCATAATCGTTGATACGTGTTTTTTATGGAGTGCAGGCCATGGCCATCAAACCTATTGTTCTTTTGCCCGATCCGGTGTTGCGCGCGAAAGCAGCTCCAGTTGCGGCGGTTGATGCCGATATCCAAGCCTTGATGGATGATATGTTGGAAACCATGTATGACGCCCCGGGGATTGGCTTGGCGGCGCCGCAGATTGGCATTTCCAAACGCGTGATTGTGATGGATTGCAGTGATGATGAGAATCAGCCAGAG
>CAJXME010000350.1 GCA_913056245.1 uncultured Alphaproteobacteria bacterium
ATCGAAGGGCGTGTTGATGCCGCATGGGGGCGTTGGGTGCGTCCATGGACATTGGCGGCATGGGTATTCCTGACCATTGGGATCGCATTGGGCAGTTGGTGGGCTTATTACGAATTGGGCTGGGGCGGTTGGTGGTTCTGGGACCCTGTGGAAAACGCATCGCTGATGCCTTGGCTGGTGGCGACCGCTTTGATCCATTCGGTGATCGTCGTGGAAAAAAGCGATACGTTCAAAACTTGGACCGTCTTGCTCGCCATTCTCGGTTTTGCCTTAAGCCTTTTGGGAACGTTTATCGTGCGGTCGGGATTGCTCACCTCTGTCCATTCCTTTGCCAGTGATCCCGCGCGTGGGATGGTGATTCTGGCGATGCTGGTGGTGAGCATTGGCGCGCCATTATTGCTCTTTGCCCTTCGCGGCGATCGTCTCATGTCCCAAGATCAGTCACGTTTGATCAGCCGTGAAACAGCCTTGGTGGCCAATAACCTGTTGCTGGTGGTGGCAACGGCGACGGTGCTGATTGGCACGCTTTATCCCTTGGCCTTGGAAGCGTGGAACGGCGCGCGGATTTCCGTAGGCGCGCCCTATTACAACGCCACCTTCGCGCCCATGATGGGGTTGATGGTGGTGATCATGGCGGTGGCGCCGCTCTTGGCTTGGCGCATGGCCGATGGAAGGCAAGTGATGATCCGCATGATCCCTGCGCTGGGATTGGTTGCGGCGACCATCCTTTTATCGCTCTTGATCATCGATGATTTTAGCATGGCGGCGGCAGCGACCCTTGGCCTTGCCTTTTGGCTGGTTGGCGGGGTGGTGATGGATTTGATTCTAACCGCGGGCTTTCACCGGCAAGATCGCGCGCTGGCTTGGCGGCGTCTTATTGGTATTCCCCTGTCACGTTGGGGGATGAATCTGGCGCATCTTGGCACGGCGGTGTTTATTCTGGGCGCGGCGGGGGCAAGTTTTTTTGAAGCCGAAACCATCGAGCGTGCCTTTCCCGGCGATGTCCTGACCGCGGGCAATAAGACCTATCGTCTTGAGAGCGTCTTGCCGGTTCAAGGGCCGAATTATTCCTCCACCACCGCCACAATCAGCCTCTTGGATGATCAAGGCGCGGCGATCGACACCATTATCAGCGAAATTCGGTTCTATCCTGTTTCCGGCACCACTACCACCGAAGCCGCGATCCGCACGCGATTGGCTGGGGATGCCTATGCCGTCCTTGGTGATGGCGATTCCGAAAGCGGCTACACGCTTCGTCTTTACGATAAACCGCTTGTCTCATGGATTTGGGGCGGCGCGAGTTTAATGGCGCTCGGCGGATTATTGGCCATGGCGCGAGGACGGAAAGGCGAACGGTCATGACAAGATGGATGCGTTTTCTGCCCTTATGGATTTTTCTGGCGATCGTTGTGGTGGCCTATGCCATGCTGAGCGCATCGTCAGAAGGCACGCGCGACACCAAAGCCATTGGCTTTTCGATGACCAACGCGGCGGTGCCTGACCTGACCCTGCCGAAATTTGAAGGCAATGGCACGATCACCCTTCAAGATTACAAAGGCAAAGCCTATGCGATTAATATTTTCGCCTCATGGTGCGGCCCTTGCAAACTTGAAGCGGCGTCCATCGACGTCATGGCGGAAAAACTGCCGGTGATTGGCATCAATTATCGCGACAATCCTGAAGACGCGGCTTTATTCTTAGAACAATTCGGTAATCCTTATGCTGATCTCGCGCGTGATGATGACGGCAATTACAGCATTCAACTTGGCGTCCATGGCTTGCCTGAAACCTTTATCATCGCGCCCGATAGCACCATTCTGCACCACCAACAAGGGCCTGTTTTCGCGTCAGACCTGAACGGCAAATTGGGTGACGCGATTAAAAGAGCACTGGGGTCATGAAGAGAATCGCGCGCGTCAACATCATCACCGTCATCATGGCCATCATGCTGGCGATCAGTGGCCTCTCACCATCGCTTGCGCTCACCCCTGAAGAACGGCTTGATGACCCAAGGTTAGAGCAGCGCGCCCGCGATCTATCGCTGCAATTGCGGTGTTTGGTGTGTCAAAACCAGTCGATTGACGATAGCGACGCGCCTTTCGCCCAAGATATGCGCCGCTTGATCCGCCGCGACATTGAAGCGGGCAAATCCGACGATGATATCATTGC
>CAJXME010000351.1 GCA_913056245.1 uncultured Alphaproteobacteria bacterium
AACGGCCGCGGCGGGGTTTCTTCGGGCGGCGCGGGCTGATCGATCCAATCGGGCGCAGGCCGATCATCTTCGGGGGGAGCCGCGATTGGCGTTTCTTGAACCGGAGCCGTTTGATCGGTGATCCATTGCAAGCCATCGCCATCGGGGCGGGCTTCGACCTCATCGATCGATTCGAGCGCATGGCGGCAGCGCTCATACCAACTGTCTGCAAGCCATCGCTTTTGCTTTTGCTCAAAGCCTGCGATCACCAACCCATCTTCTGCGCGGGTCAAGGCGACATAAAGCAAACGATTGCCTTCTTCCACTTCTTTTTGAGCGTAATCTTGCTTTGCCGCTGAAACAACCGGTGAAACCCCCACCCTAGGCGCTGTACTCGCAACAGGCAAAACAGGCCATTCGAATCCATCCTGATCAACATTGAACAGACGTTCACCCTTTTTTCTATCCCGCAACATATCGGGCAGAATCACCACCGGCGCCTCCAGCCCTTTGGCGCCATGAATCGTCATGATCCGAATCTCATTGCTGCTGCGGGTGTCGCTTTCGCGGCTGATGACCACATCGCTTTGCCGCATGACCGCCAAGAATTTTTGCAAGGACGGCGCATGAATCTCTTGAAAATCCCGCGCCATGTCTAAAAATTCTGCAATCACCTCCACCACCGGCGCCCCTAAGCGTTCGATGAAACGGCGGCGGCAATCATTGGTTAAGACATCGCGATAAAATTCGTAAGGCGTTTGGCGTTCCGCAAGACCCAGCCATGCGTTGAATTGGCGATGGGCATTCATGAACGCTGGATCGGCATCGGTCGCGGCAAATTCGGCCAATTGCTGGATCAAACTGGCCTCACCGCGTTGATGGGCAAGACGAAAGAGCTGGTCTTCATCCAAGCCGAAGAGAGGCGATTTCAGCACCGTCGCCAAGGTCAGATCATCTTCGGGCAAGAGCATGACTTCACCAAGGGCCAGCAAATCCATCACCGCGATATCATCATTCAATTTGACGCGATCAGCCCCCGCCAAGGGCAAGCCCGCAAGGCGCAATTCGCGATCCAAAACATCGGCAAAATCACCACGCTTGCGTAATAAAATCAGCACATCGCCAGCGCGCATCACCCGCCCTTTGGCGGGCAAAACACGGTGGCCGATCCAAGATTGCAAGAGCGCCACAATCTTCTGGGCGAGTTGTTTTTGCGGATTGCCTTCCCCTCCTGATGCGGCATGACCACTCGCCGGCAGGAAAGGTTCTATTTCCATCAACGCGTCTTCCCCTTCGGTCACCGGGTCAAGAATTTCGACAAACCCCGCATCACCCAAGCGGCTCACCACATGTTCAGGCACTTCGCCCAGCCCTGCCAAGCCACCCTCAAAAGACGCCAAGCGATCGACAAATTGCAAGATAGGAGAGGTGGTGCGGAACGATGTGTTGAGCGGCACGGATTGAAAGGGCGCCTGCGCCGATTGCGCCAAACCTTCAAAATGCTTTTGCTGATGAAGGAATAATTCAGGCCTCGCGCCCTGAAAACTGTAGATCGATTGCTTGAAATCCCCCACGGAAAAAAGCGAGCGCGGCGGCTTATCGTGGTGATCGGTTGCGGCGGTATCGCTGGTGAAAAACTCTTCCGCGAGACTGGATAGGATGGCCCATTGATTGGGGCTGGTGTCTTGCGCTTCATCGATCAGCAAATGTTGCAGGCCGCGATCAAGTTTATAGCGCACCCATGACGCGCCGCCATCTTGGGTCAATAGCCCAATGGTTTGATTGATCAGGTCATCAAAATCCATCAAGCCTGCATTGGTTTTATGGCGCTGATAGCCCTCGGCCATCGACGCCGCCACGACATAAAGATCAAAACTCAAACTCGCGACATCAATCGCATTCAACTGCGCTAGCATATGCCGCAAGCGTTCAACCTCTTTGAGGTATTCGTCTCGCATCTGCGGATGGGTTTTTTGAACCTTTGCGCTGGGGAATTTAGCTTTGTCCTTGCCCTCCTTGGCGGTGAGCATGGCGGCCAAATAGTGATCGATGTTCTGAGACCGCTCATCGTCATCCATGGCAAGCCATGCCGCAACCGGTGTCGTCACGCCTTGTTCGATGGGATTACCCTCATGGCAAGCCGCTACCATCCCACGCAGCGTCTGGATTGAGACCGCCGCCACCGTATC
>CAJXME010000352.1 GCA_913056245.1 uncultured Alphaproteobacteria bacterium
GGCAGGCGCCCCCATCAGCTGTGCATTGCGCGAGATGATCTGGTGCAATTCGGCTTGGGTATAAAAATGCAGCCGCGTGGGAATGCCAAAACGGTCGCGCAGCGGCGTGGTCAGCAGGCCCATGCGGGTGGTGGCGCCCACCAGCGTAAAGGGCTGCAATTCGATACGAACGGTGCGCGCGGCGGGGCCTTCACCGATCACCAGATCAAGCTCGAAATCCTCCATCGCGGGGTAAAGCACCTCTTCCACCGCCGGGTTCAGGCGATGAATTTCATCGATAAACAACACATCGCGCGCTTCCAGATTGGTCAGGATCGCGGCCAGATCACCCGCCTTGGCCAGCACCGGCCCCGAGGTCATGCGGAACCCAACCCCCAGCTCCTTGGCCATGATCTGCGCCAGCGTGGTTTTGCCCAAGCCGGGTGGACCATGGAGAAGGCTGTGATCCATGGCATCCCCGCGGTCTCGCGCGGCGGTGATAAAGGTGCTGAGATTGCCCAGCCCCTGACCTTGGCCAATAAAATCAGCAAGACTGGAAGGCCGAAGGCTATCGGGCGCGGAGGAGTTGTCGGTGTTTTGCGGGCTGACCAGCCGGTCGTCTTGAGGCGCGCTCATCGTCCCATCTCCTTCAAGGCCAAGGGCAGTAAGGTTTCGACGCTATCGGCTTTTGATTCCGCCGCGATACGCACCACCGCGGCATGCGCTTCCGCCCGGCCATGGCCCAAATTGACCAACGCTGATACCGCTTCGCCAATCGCGCTGTTTTTAGCCGCGCCGCCCTCGGGTGGCGTGTCACCAGATGCCAATGTCGCGCCCTGCCCCAAACTAAAGCCAGCGGCTTTATCGGCTAATTCGTTGATGATGCGTTGCGCAAGTTTCGGGCCAACGCCATCGGCGCGGGTGATCATCGCCTTATCGCCGGCTGAGATCGCCAAAATGATGTCATCGGGGCTTAGCGCGGAAAGGATCGACAAGGCGGCTTTTGTGCCCACCCCTTGAACGGTTTGCAAGAGGGCGTAAGTGTCTTTCACCGTGGCATCGGCAAAACCCGTTAAGACAATGCGATCATCACGGATTTGCGTGTCGATCAAGACGGTCACTTCATCGCCTTGCTGGCCTAGCCGCGCCAAACAGCGGCTTGAGGCTTGCACGTGATAGCCAACCCCCGCCACACGGATCATGAAATCATGACTGCCTAGATGAACAAGCGTGCCGGTCAGCGATGCAATCATGATTGGCTTTCCTTTTCCAGCACCTTTTGAATGGCAGCATGAAGCGCTGATCTAGCGCCCTTCGCTGTTTTTGATGGGGTCATCATATCGGGTTCATTTTGATCGTTCGTCGCGGCAATAGCAATGGCCAAAGCATCCGCCGCATCCACTCCTGATGGCGTGATGTTCAAAAGCCGCGAGACCATAGCGGTGACTTGATCTTTATCCGCCCGGCCTGAGCCGGTGACATTTTGCTTAACGCGGCGGGCAGAAATGGTCAGAAGCGGCAGACCAAATCGCGCCACCGCCACCAGTGCCGCGCCGCGCGCCATGCCTAATTTCAAGGCCGAGGCTGGATTCTTCGCCACAAAGATTTCTTCAATACAGGCTCGATGCGGTTGATGATCTTGCAACACCGCCGTCATCGCGGTTTCGATTTCAAGAAGACGGGCTTCATCGCTGGCTTTTGGATTGGGGTTGATCATGCCATCGGCGATCCAAGTCAGGCGGTGACCGTCGAGGCGGATCACCCCCCATCCGGTGCTTCGCAAACCAGGATCAATGCCAAGGATGTTCACGCCGGATTTGCTCACGCCTAATAACGCCTGTGGTTAACCCGCTAGTTTCGCCATAATGTCATCATCAATGTCAAAGTTTGACGACACGCTCTGGACATCATCCAATTCGTCCAAAGCATCGAGCAATTTCAACAAGGTTTGGGCTTGGTCTTCGCCCACGGGGGTGGAGTTTTGCGGCTTCCAAGACAAGCCCGCTTCTTCAGGGCTACCAAATTGCGCCTCAAGGCTTTCGCGAACATTGTTGAAATCATCGGTGGCGGTGAGAATTTCATGGCCATTCTCATCGCTTTCAGCGTTATCCGCCCCCGCTTCCAGCGCGGCTTCAAACATCGCTTCGGCATCGGCGACATCGGCGGGATAAATGAT
>CAJXME010000353.1 GCA_913056245.1 uncultured Alphaproteobacteria bacterium
CGAAGACGATTTTGTCGCCATGCGGGAAGCGCGCGACGCAACGCTGGGCATGCCGACGCTGATCATGCCGTCAATCCAAGTGAATATGCGCGCCGGTCATATGCCCCAAGCCGAAGACAATGGCAGCACTTACCTAAAAGTGCCGGTCTCGGGCATTCGCGACAGCGGCACCAATTCCTAAATCCTGTTCGATCAAGAAAGTATATTCCCATGGCTATTACCAATGTGACGCCGGATTATTCGGTGGATGGTCAAATCGATGCCAGTCAGGTTGATGACATTAAAGCATCAGGGTTCAAGACGATCATTTGCAATCGTCCTGATGAAGAAAGCGGCGCCGTCGCCCATGCGATCATAAAAAAGGAAGTCAAAAAACAAGGCTTGGCTTTTCATTACATGCCCATCGCTGGCAGCGGCATCACCGCGGATAACGTCGCTGATTTGGCCAAGATTTGGGATGGGCTGGAAAAGCCGGTCTTGGCTTATTGCCGGTCAGGTCGCCGCGCTGAAGTGGTTTTTCAACAAGCGCAATTGGCAAAGCCTGTGACCAGTTCAGGGGCGTCAAAAAGCAATCATGCGCCAACGCGAGTGGTGATTGTCGGCGGTGGTGCCGCAGGCATTTCAACTGCTTCAAGCCTGATGGAACGCTCCACGGATGTCGCGATCACGATTATTGATCCTTCCGATGTCCACGCTTACCAGCCGGGGTGGACGATGGTGGGCGGCGGTATTTTCAATCCTGAAGACACGGTGCGAACCATGGCCAGCCAAATCCCCGGCGGCGTCAAATGGATCAAAAAAGCCGTGACCGGTTTTCAGCCCAAAAAGAATCAAGTGCTGGTCGAAGGCGGTGAGGCCATTGATTATGATCAATTGGTAGTTTGCCCCGGGTTGACCTTGGATTGGCAAGCGATTGACGGCCTTGAAGAAACCCTTGGCCGCAATGGCGTGACATCAAATTACCGGTTTGATCTTGCGCCTTACACTTGGGAATTGGTGACCGGGATGAAATCGGGCAAGGCCATTTTCACGCAACCTGCTATGCCGATCAAATGCGCAGGGGCGCCACAAAAAGCCATGTATTTGTCGTCGGATCACTGGTTGCGTCAAGGCGTCTTGGATCAGATTGATATTGATTTTTGCAATGCTGGTGGGGTGTTGTTTGGCGTCAAAGAATACGTCCCCGCCTTGATGGAATATGTGGAAAAATACAACGCCAATTTGAGTTTCAATTCCAATCTCATTGCCATTGACGGCAAGAAAAAAACCGCGACTTTTGCCGTCACCGATGCTGATGGCAAAACCAAAAAGGTCAAAAAGACCTTCGACATGATCCATGTCTGCCCGCCGCAAAAGAACCATGCCTTTGTAAGCGAATCCCCCCTTGCAGATGGCGCTGGTTGGGTGGATGTGGATCAAGCCAGCCTCCAGCACAAACGCTATGCGAATATTTGGTCTTTGGGCGATGCCGCCAATACGCCAAACGCGAAAACAGCGGCGGCGGTTCGTCAACAAGCGCCGATCGTGGCGGAAAACTTGCTCGCGGTGGCGGCGGGCTCTCCCCCTCCTTTTCAATCTCCCCAAAATCGAGAATGTCCCAACTTTGCTCCTCAGCAAGGGCAAAGCTACGCTTATTAAGCGACTTATCTTCAGCAGCTGCCACATGTAGACCAAACATAACTTGTGACGGTGCAGCAAGAAAACTGGCTACGTGTTGTAATGCTTCCATAGGGATATCGCCAAGACTAATTCCTCCCATTTGTGGCGGAGGGAGGCCCTCGGATATTTTCCTGCGTTTGATTACAGCTGCCGTGCTCAACTCTTTTGTAGGTGAAAAATCTTTCCCAGAAATTGAAGACATGTCAAAGTTACCAAGAGCGATAGCGAATAAAGCCCGTGATGGTGCATGTAAATAACTTGCAATGTGCTGCAACGGCTTGATTGGAAAGGAGGAGATGAAGGCACCTCCGATGCGTGAGCTCAGCCGCTGCTGCTGCATGAATAGCTCCTGACGCCTGAGCTGCTCACTCGCCTCATGGTTTCTGCGATAAACAATGGCAAAAGATCGAAGAAAACCATCATCGAAAGCCCTGGTTTCCCGGGCATCTTCATAAGCTGCTTTATCAGCCTTCCCGTTGGGGGAAGAGACGGC
>CAJXME010000354.1 GCA_913056245.1 uncultured Alphaproteobacteria bacterium
GCTCGTGTGATCAATACCCAATGTGGCTCGATCCGCATCACTTAAATGTTGCAATGCCGCGATCCCCGCGATGCCTGATGGTGTGGAACCAAGCCCTTTTGACGCCAACAGCGCGGTCGTTTCCGCCGCCTCATCTTCGGTGATGGTTTGCGCAAAATCCGCATCATCGGACAGCGCTTTGAACGCCAATTCTGACGCTTCTTTGCAATCGAGCCGTCCCATGATCGAAACGCCGCCCTCGGCCTTGACCATTTTACCCGCCATCAAACTGGCTTGCAGGGGGCGGGCTTCAGCAGGTTCAACATTGATGATGATCGGCGCATCACCATAATGGCGGCGGCACCAACGCGCCATGGCCGATGACAACCCGCCCACACCCGCTTGCAAAAAGATATGGGTGGGGCTTTGGTTTTGAGCATCCAGCGCATCGGTCGCCTCTTTGCCCATCACCAAATAGCCTTCCATGATCAGCCGCGGAATATCACGATATTCAGGCCAAGACGTATCGGAAACCAAGATGCCCTTGCCAGATTCTGAATCCGCCAGCGCCAAAGCCATGCTGTCTTCGTAAACTTCACCATGGCGGATCACATCGGCGCCGATGCCGCGCAGACGTTCGGCAAAACTTTCAGGCACGGATGCGCTTAAATAGATCGTTGCTTTAGCGCCAAAAATCTTCGCTCCAGCCGCCAGCGATAAACCGTGATTGCCCGCGCTTGCCGCCAAGACCGAAACGCCTTTAAGGGCTGTGCTGTAATCGCCCCCTTCAGGCATGGCGTCCATGGCCATTTTTGCCACCACATAAGCCGCGCCTAAGGCTTTGAAACTGCCCAAGCGCATACGGGTGCTTTCATCCTTGATCCACAATTTATCGACGCCAAACATCGCCGCCAGATCAGCCTGATCATGCAAGGTCGTTGGCGCGTAAACTGGGCATTGTTCCAGCAAAGCCAGCACCGGAGAAGCATCGGCACTGATCACATCGGGATATCGCGATTGGCCGCGCATCGGATTGGCCGCAAGGGTTGGATAAACGGTGGACATGGCACTTCTTTCGTAACGATAAATATTGAGTAATCAGCCTAGCGCAAATGCTTAAAACTTCGCAAATCATTTGCGGCAGATGGCATGGGATTAATCCAATTATGCCGCTTCCGCCACCGCTTCGCGCATCAATTTCAGCACGTCATCGGCCATATTCACCCGAGGGCCAGTGCGGGGGATCACCATGCTGAGTTTGCGGTGATACGCATCGCCCAGCGGCATCGCCACGATCCCATCAGGCAAATCAACGCCGACCAACAAGGGTACAATCGCAACGCCAAGCCCTTCTTTGACCAGCGCTTGGACGCTTTCTAAGGAATCAATTTCCATGATCGCGCCATGGCCGTTGCGGTCATGTTGGGTGTAATCTTCTAAAATCTCATCAATCAGACGACCGACACGCGCCAAAGGGTTAAAGCGCACAATCGGGTTCGCCGACAGACATTCCGCCGCGGTATCGCCCGCTTGATGCACCCCTTTAATCACCGCCAGCGGTTCCGTCACCAAGTGATGATAACTCAAATCCGCGGCAGGTTTTTCAGGCATGGTTAAAAGCGCAAAATCAATCCGCCCCGCCAGCAAATCCGCCTCCAATTCATGGCTGGTGCCCAAATGCACCGTAACGTCTAGGCGGGGGTAACGTTCGCGCAAGGTTTTCAGCGCCGAAGGCAGAAAACTGATCAAGCACGTATGCACCGCGCCAATCCGAAACCGCCCCGTTTGCTCCGATTTCGAGGTTGCGGCCGCCAAATCTTGCCACGCGGTCAAGACGTCATCGGCTTTGGTCAGAAAAGCGCGGCCTTCAGCGGTGAGCGGCGGCGGCTTGCGGCTTCGGTCAAACAACAGGCATCCCGCGAAATCTTCAAGATCACGCATTTGCATGCTGATGGCGGAAAGCGATAACCCCAATTCCGCGGCGGCGGCATGGAAACTCCCGCAAGCGGCAACGGTGCGAAAAACCTTTAACGTTTTAATATCGGCCATTACATCACTTCGTCTTCGCGGTTATCGGTGTAAGGTTGATGAGGCATGGAAATGTCGTTCATGGCACGCCCATTTTTCGTCATATTATTATTCAGATATTGTGAATATCTATTTTTTAATTT
>CAJXME010000355.1 GCA_913056245.1 uncultured Alphaproteobacteria bacterium
CAATGGGCGGGGGTATAAATCGGTTGTTGTCATGCCGGAAACCCAAAGCCAAGAAAAGAAAGATATGCTCCGTTTGCTGGGGGTGGATTTGCGGCTTGTCCCTGCCGTTCCCTATAAAGACCCCAATAACTATGTGCGCTATTCGGAAACGCTCGCCAATAAATTGGCGGCGTCGCATCCTGAAGGCGTCATCTGGGCCAATCAGTTCGACAACACCGCCAATGCCGAAGGTCATTACACGTCCACCGGCCCTGAAATCTGGGAACAAACTGGAGGAAAGATCGATGGTTTTACCTGCGCGGTCGGCTCCGGCGGCACGATTTCAGGCGTCGGTCGATACTTAAAAGACCAAAACCCTGACATCACCATTGCTCTGAGTGACCCTGAAGGTTCTGCCCTCTTCCATTATTACGAGCATGGCGAATTGAAAGCCGAAGGCGGTTCAGTGTCGGAAGGCATTGGCCAAGGCCGCATCACCGCGAATCTGGAAGAAGCCCCGATCACGGCGCAATACCGCATCAGTGATCACGACGCCCTGCCCTTAATCTATGATCTCTTGCAAGACGAAGGGCTTTTGCTCGGCGGCTCCAGTGCCATTAATGTGGCCGGCGCGATGCAAATGGCGCGTGATATGGGCCCGGGGCATACGATTGTCACCATTCTCTGCGATAGCGGTCAGCGGTATCAATCGAAAATCTGGAATCCAGAATTTTTGAAATCCAAAGACCTACCTGTCCCCACTTGGTTGGAGTAAAGTGATGCCGACTTATCCTCTGATCAGCGCCGATGACGTCAAATCGCTTATCGGCCAAAAGAACGTCATCATCTTTGACGCTTCCTCGCATTTGCCAAACGCCGATCGCAACGCCGAGGACGAATTTATCGCTGGGCATTTGCCGGGGGCGATGCGGTTTGACATCAACACCATCGCTTTGCCCGATGCTGAATTCCCACACACCATGCCAACCGCCCCCCTCTTCCAGCGGCATATGCAATTAAAAGGCGTGAGCAAAGACAGCCATGTCTTGATTTATGACGACAGCGCTATTTTCACCTCCGCGCGAGCGTGGTTCATGTTCCGCTATTTTGGCCATGACAAAGTGCAAATCATTGATGGCGGGTTAAAGGCTTGGAAAGCCGCGGGCGGTGACGTTGAAGCAGGTGAGGAATCCCCCATTTCGCGCGGTGATTTCATCGCCCAAGACCCGATTCAAAATGAAGGGTTATTGTCCGTCCATGCCATGAAGAAATTGGTCAGTCATGATCTTGATCAGCGCAACCGCACCATTCTTGACGCGCGTTCGGCGGATCGGTTTTATGGCCGTGTGCCTGAACCTCGGCAAGGGCTGGCGTCAGGTCATATGCCCGGCGCGGTCAATATCCCTTTCACGGATTTGCTCGATCGCGAGACTGGTTTGATGAAGCCGATTGATGATCTGAAAGATGTTTTTAAGGATGTTGATCCTTCAAAGGGGATTGTGACGTCCTGCGGATCAGGGGTGACCGCCTGCGCGCTGATTTTAGGCTTAAATCTGATCGGTCGCCATGATGTCGCGCTTTACGACGGCTCATGGACAGAATGGGGAAGCCGCGAAGACTGCCCCATCAGCGTCTAGCCTATTCGTTATCCTTAGTGATCCAGAATCTGACTTAAAAACAATTGGGTGCGTTCATTTTCAGGATGATTGAAGAAGGTTTCAGGGTCTTTTTCTTCAATAATCTGGCCTTCATCCATAAAGATGACGCGGTTCGCCACTTTACGCGCAAAACCCATTTCATGGGTCACGCAAATCATGGTCATGCCATTTTCGGCCAATTCGACCATGGTATCGAGCACTTCTTTGATCATCTCAGGATCAAGCGCCGAGGTCGGCTCATCAAACAGCATCAATTGCGGCTGCATGCAAAGCGCGCGGGCAATCGCCACACGCTGTTGCTGGCCACCCGACAATTGCCCGGGGTATTTATGCGCTTGTTCAGGAATCTTGACGGTTTCTAAGAAATGCATGGCAATTTCTTCAGCGTCTTTTTTAGGCATTTGCCGCACCCAAATCGGGGCAAGCGTGCAATTTTCTAAAATCGTTAGATGCGGAAACAGATTGAAATGCTGGAATACCATGCCGACTTCGCGGCGAATTTCTT
>CAJXME010000356.1 GCA_913056245.1 uncultured Alphaproteobacteria bacterium
CGGATCAAGCATCACCTTACGCTTGCCGGCGGTGTAGACCCGTCTTGTGACGCCGAGTTTTTCAATCGCGCCTTCAAAACCAAACCCAGCTGAAGCAACGCCAATCGACCCCACCACAGAGGCGGCGGTGACATAGATTTCATCGCCCGCGCAAGCCAGCCAATAGCCGCCCGATGCTGCGACATCTTCGACAAATGCAAGAACCGGAATATCCTTTTCCCGCGACAAATGACGGATGCGTTCATAGATCAAGGCCGATTGCACCGGCGAGCCGCCCGGCGAATTGATCGCCAGCGCCACCGCCTTCGCGCCTTTGATGTCAAAAGCCTTATCCAGAAGCGGCGCGACATTGGCCATGGATAGGCCTCGGCGCGGCCCAGAAGACGCGGCAATCATCCCCGTCAATCGGATCACGGGAACGGTTGCGGGCGCTTTGCCAAAAAGTCGTTTGATGAATCGAAACATATTCTTTAGTTACGCGCTTTCCGTCCAGTTTTCAAGGCGAAGGCGCGGTTAAGATGACGCGGCTGAATTTTTCATGTGCCGCCCGGGAATGGCCATATCAATGCCCGCCTCACCGTTTTGCACCGCCAGCATTTGAGGCGTGAGGTTTTGCCCACCCATCGCATCACTAGCCATCTCTTGCCCGATCACAAAAGATGGCAAGATCGCGCCGCCGCCCTTGACCCCTTTTCGAGCGGTGATCAGGACGCGCTTTGCTGGCTCGCTCAATTTTGGTTGGACCGGTTTGATGGCAATCTCACCAAAATTCGCCGCCAGCGCCGCCATGGCATGATCAAGCCGATCCGCCCGGCAGATCATCACCAGCCGCCCTTTCGGTTTCAGCGCCGCCGCCGCCGCGCCCACCCATGCCGCCAGATCAGCCGTCGCCTTCGCCAAAGATTGCTGAGGGTTTGGCGATAAGGTGGAGGCAGCGTCGTGATAAGGGGGGTTGGTCATGACCACATCCATCTGCCCCGCCCAAGGGGGGTTGGCCATCAAAGCATCGGCCTTGATCGCGGTGATGCGGTCGGCCATGGCGTTGCGGGTGATGTTCTGCTCAAGCAGTTGAACCATGCTCACGTCCAGTTCAACGGCGGTGATCTGAAGCCCGGGGCATCGCCGCGCCGCCCCAAGGCTGACGCCGCCAACCCCCGCCCCCAGTTCGATCGCCTTGCCCGTCATGTTGGGAATAGCGGCGGCGAGCAACACGGTATCGAGATTAACCCGATAGCCTTTCGCGGGCTGAAGAAGCGTCACCGCGCCATTATAGAGCGTATCGCAGGTGGTGGGGCTATCAAGGGGCGGCGGGTTATTCATCATACCATTGCTCGGCTTGCCGCAGGATGCGTTCCGCCTGCATCGCGTCATCGGCATCCACCGCCAGCCGTTTCGGGAAAAGCCCGTTGTGCTGACCAAGCAAATCCGACATATGCGCATCACGGATGGCGTAGCGGATGCGCGCGTCTTTCAGCAAGGCTTCGATAAACGAAATCCGCACGGGATCGGTGATGGTCAGAATATCTTTCATGCTGTTATTTGGCATGACTAAGCCGCCAAAGTAAACCTTGCGGAATATTGGAGGCGCAAGCCTCTTTCAACGATTTTGGTGGAAACAGGCTTCAACTTATGGCGGAAACGTGGCATATGAGGGAGGTCAATTCTATCAACCCCCCGTGAAAGATGCAGATGCCTTCTTCCCCTTCGCTTGATCCTATTTTGCATTTGACCGAAAGCGCCATGGCGTCGGTGAACGCGATCATCGTCGAACGGATGCAAAGTGAGATTGACCTGATCCCCACATTGGCGGGGCATTTGGTGGCGTCGGGCGGCAAGCGGATACGCCCCATGCTGACCCTAGCGGGGGCGATGGCGGCCAATCCAATACCCGAGGGCCATGATGACGCCCATCTGAACGCCGCAAAACTGGCGGCGGCGGTGGAATTTATCCACACCGCGACCTTGCTGCATGATGACGTGATTGATGAATCCAATATGCGGCGGGGTCAAGAAACCGCCAATGCGATTTGGGGGAATGAAGCCTCGGTGCTGGTGGGGGATTTTCTCTTTGCCCGGGCATTTGAATTGATGGTGGAAACCGGCCATCTGAGTGTGCTTGATCGGCTGTCGAAAGCATCGGC
>CAJXME010000357.1 GCA_913056245.1 uncultured Alphaproteobacteria bacterium
GGGGCTTGTGCCGCAAGAAACCGCGCTATTCTCCGGTACGATCGCCAGCAATATTGGCTTTGGCCGCCCTGAGGCTGATCTGGAGATGATCCGCAAAGCGGCGGTGCAAGCCAATGCCCATGACTTTATCATGGCCTTGCCGCAAGGCTATGATACGGCGGTGGGGGAAAAGGGGGTTCGGCTTTCAGGCGGTCAACGTCAGCGGATTGCCATTGCTCGCGCGGTTTTGAAAGACCCGCAAATCTTGCTGCTCGATGAGGCCACCTCATCGCTGGACGCGCAATCGGAACAAGCCGTGCAATCGGCGCTTGAGCAATTGATGCGCGATCGCACCACCGTGGTGATCGCCCATCGGCTGTCCACCGTAATCAAAGCCGATCGGATCATTGTGATGGATGACGGCCAGATTGTTGCCATGGGAAGCCATGAAGACTTGTTGGCGACATCGCCGCTTTATCATGAATTGGCGTCCTTGCAGTTTCTCACCAGCGCTTAAAAAAGCCATGTGAAGCGGGCTAGGGCAAGGCGCCGATCAATTCGTCAAATCGCCAATCAATCTGGTGTTGGTATCGGAATGCCGCAGGTCAAAACCGCCTTCTAGCAGCCCTGTTTTCGCTAAATTTTGATCGATGTAAAGCCCCGCCGCTTCATCCATCACATAAGCCTCTTCATCAACGGTCAGCACCATATTGGCTTGGGCGAGGCTTTGGAGGTGATCATAAACAACTTCACGGCGCAGATCGCCGCTCAGCACAAAACGGCCCGTGGCATCGGATGCGTAAAGATTATCCACAAGGGCTTGCAGCGTGTGGATGTTAATCTCAACATCGCTAGTGCCGTTTAAGGTCGCGCCGGCACAGATGCTGCTAAAACATTGCACTTCTGTTGTCGCCTGAAAGGAGGCGATATCATCAAAAGGCGGTTGGTTTTCGTCTAGGGTCATGGGGTCAGTTTCAGGGCTTGGGGGCGTCACCACAGGATCAAGATCACGATTGGCCGCATGGGTCAAGATGGCTTCATCGGTCAGCGCCACAAGGTCTTGGGTCAGTTGATCAATGAGCGCCAAAGAATCGTCAAGACTTGGATCAATTCGATCGGTTTCAAACGGCGAGGGGGCTTGAGTTGATGCAAGGAAGGGTAAGGCGAGGGCGGCCTCCGCTGAGGCTTCATCGTCAGGCCTTTCATATGGAGCCGCGCATCCCATTACGCCGATCATCATCACGAGGATGAATGCCCCTTTTGTGCCGATCGCCGCGCCAGCGCATGAAGGAAACGTCAATCGTGCCATGGGGTGCTTACCTTTGGGTGATTTTTACCTCAATACGCCGATTGCGGGCGCGGGCTTCGGGTGTGTCGGCTTGATCGAGCGGCTGATATTCACCATAGCCCGCGGCGGAAAGACGGTCAGGGTCAATCCCCGCAAGCGCCAGATAACGCACCACGGAAAGCGCGCGTTCGGTGGAAAGGTCCCAATTGACGTTAAACCGCGCGGATTTGATCGGGACCGCATCGGTATGCCCTTCGATTTGCAGCACCCAATCGATATCCGTGGGGATGGTATCCGCGATCTCAAGCAGGGCGATGCTGAGTTGCATCAATTGTTCTTCGCCGGAAGCGCCAATATCCGCAGACCCCGCGTCGAATAAAACCTCCGACTGAAAGACAAAGCGGTCGCCGACGATTTTGACATCAGATCGATCCTGCAAAACCTCACGCAAACGGCCAAAGAATTCTGAGCGGAAGCGTTGCAGCTCCAACACTTTGCTGGTCAAAGCATTGTTCAATTGGCGTGTGAGATTGACGGAAACTTCCTTGGCTTTGCGCGCTTCTTCTTCTTTGTCATCCAGCAAGGCTTGCAATTCGCCGAGCCGTTGCTTGAGCGCTTGCAAGGATTGATTGAGCGCCAGCACATCACGTTTTGAGGCATTGACCTCTTCTTCGGCGGTCAGCCTCGCGGTGGCTTCGCGGTCGCGTTCCGCTTGAATTTGCTTAAGGCGTTCTTCCAACGCCGCGAGTATCAATTTTTGCTGATCGATTTCTTCCAGCGCGAGGCTGTAATCGGTTTCGGCTTGATCAGCACGCCCCAGCGCGGCTTTCAGGGCTTCTTCAAGGCTGGTGTTTTCATCGACCG
>CAJXME010000358.1 GCA_913056245.1 uncultured Alphaproteobacteria bacterium
TCTTGTCCGCCTCGATGAACTCCATCGTCAGCACGCGCTCGCGCGTCGTGTCCCAGCAGATCTCCGGGATCCGGATGTGCGCGGCGAGCTCCGGATCGGACGCGATGCTCGCCGCGATGCGCTCGGCCGCCACTGCCCGCGTATTCGCCTTCGGAATTCTCACGGATGATCACCCAATCGAGATCACCAACATCGACATGACGAAGCGGCGATTGCACGCCGGGGATGATCCGCGTGGGGCGGACATTGGCGTATTGGTCAAAGCCTTGGCAAATCGGCAAGCGCAATCCCCAAAGCGTGATATGATCCGGCACGTCAGGCGCGCCAACCGCGCCGAAATAAATCGCGTCAAACGGCTTTAATTGCTCCAGCCCATCTTCGGGCATCATCACGCCATGGGCCTTGTAATAATCCGAACCCCAATCAAAATGCGTCACATCAAAGGACAAATCGCCCATCTGTTCCCCCAAAGCGGTGAGAACCTCAAGGCCGGCGTTAATAACTTCAGGGCCAATTCCATCGGCGGGAATGGCAGCAATTTTGAATGGAGACATGGAAAAGACTTTCTTCTATTGGAAATTTGGCGATATCATACCGCCGTTAAGAATTGTTTCAATAGGATATATCGCCCTATTCTTTTATATTTGCGGCGATGGGCGGTATGATGATCAGATGAATAAAGATTTACTCACGCTTCAGGAAACCATCGCGCATTTGCAGGCGGAAATCGCGGGCATGAACGATGAGATTTACGCTCAGCAACAAGACATCACCCGGCTGAAGGCGCAGGTTCAACATCTCAACGCTCGGGTCAAATCGCTGCAAGATGGTGATGGCATCCTCAATCCCGCGGATGAACAGCCGCCGCCGCATTACTGATCATGGCGCGGTCATGGTCGAAAAAGGGGCGGCGAACGCCATCGCGGCAGGCCAAAACTGAGCGGATGAAACTGCCGCCCTTTGAGGTGCAAATCACGCGGCTTGGGGATCAAGGCGATGGCATCGCGCGCGCCACCCTGCCCTCAACCCAAGATGAGGTCACGGTTTTTGTGGCGGGAGGCTTGATCGGTGATCGGCTGCTGGTCTCAGGGCTTCGGCAATCACGGCATGGCATTGAGGCTGAGATCATGGAGGTGCTGACGCCGTCGCCGGATCGCGCATCACCGGCTTGCAAGGTGGCGGATGCTTGCGGGGGCTGTCAATTTCAAAGAATGAAGAACGCGGCGTATCGCGCTTGGAAAGAGGCGATGGTCAAGGACGTCTTGGCGCGGGCTGGCGTTATCCCCGAAGACTGGCGCCCCTGTTTCACCGCTCCATTCGGCAAAAGGCGGCGGGCGCGCTTTGCCTTTCGGCGGCTTCAGGATCAGGTGATCTGCGGCTTTCGGGGACGGCAGAGCCACCGCATCACCCGCCTTGAGGGTTGCGTCATTCTGCATGATGATCTGCTGAAAGGCTTGGCCTTTCTAACAGAAGAGATGCTGCCCGCTCTGACGGTGGGCGCGGCGGGGGAAATCGACGTCACCCAATCCGATAACGGCCTTGATGTGGTCTTGCGGCTGGATAAAGGCGCGGCTCCCTTGCCCCCTGATGCGATCACCTCGATGGTGAGTGCCGCCAGTGCAAGCGCGATCACCCGCCTGTCGCTGGTGGAACCGGGCCAAGACTCCAGCCCCAATTTGCTGTTTCAACGCGACGCGCCGGTGATTACATGGATAGGCGGGGGGCGTGATCGTCTGACCCTGCCGATCACCGCTGGCGGCTTCTTGCAGGCTGATCTCGACGCGGAACACATGATCCAAACTGATGTCTTTCATGCGCTCAAAGGATTGCCGAAAATCGTCGATCTTTTCGCGGGATGCGGGACGCTGAGCCTGCCGTTATTGGCGCAAGCTGCCCCGCCTCAGCATCTGCTGGCGGTGGATACGAGTGGTGATGGGCTGGCGGCGTTGCAACACGTTGCGAAGGCTTATGGGCATCCGCATCGCGTCACCACCGAAAGACGCAATTTGATCAAAGCCCCTTTGACGATCGCAGAATTAAATAGGTTTGACGCGGCGATTGTTGATCCGCCTCGCGCTGGCGCTAGAGCAAGTGCGATAAATCGCACTTGCTCCAGTCAATCTCCCGCCC
>CAJXME010000359.1 GCA_913056245.1 uncultured Alphaproteobacteria bacterium
GGCTTGCGGCGTCAGCGCGGCAGAACCCGATGGGAAGGCCCCACCAGAGCCGACGGTGATGATCACCTTATCATCGGTACGTTCAACATCCACCAGCCCTTGGTCAATTTGCTGACGCAAGGCCACTTTCAATTCATCTTCAGCGATCTGCGCCTTGCGATTGGCGTCTTCAGCCTTTTCTTGGGCTTCGGAGGCGGCATTGGCAATTTCCGCCTGCTGTTGCAGGGCTTGTTCTGTCGCCGCGATCATTTGATTGAGTTTTTGTTCTAGCCCGCCAAACAGCACTTCTTGATCAGCTTTGCCCGCGGCTTGCTTCGCCGCATCGAGCGCGTTCAAGGTTTCTTTGAGCATCTGCGGGAGATTCTGCTGATCCGTATCGGAGGCAGTGAAATTCACCACCACTTTTTCGCCCAAGGTTTCCACCTGAATATCACCGCGCGCGATCGCGTCTTCCAGCGCTTTCAAAATATCATCTGCGCTGCCGTCGCTGCCTTCACCATCATTGGTCTTGGTTTGCAATTCAACGTCCGGCTGAGTCACATTGGTCGTCTGCTGAGTCATATCATCGGTCAAAGACGGCGATGGCGAGGGGCTAAAATTCAAGGATAAAACCGTGGTGCCTTTGGGCTGTTCAACGATCGGAATGATCCGCTGAACACCAAAAGCGTTTTTCAGCGAGCCGGAAATCTGCTTGAACTTCGGCACGTTAAACTCGGCGAAAGACAGAATAAGAACAAAGAAGGCCATGAGCAGGGTCGCCATATCCGCAAAGGTGGCCATCCATGCCGGCGCCCCAACAGGGGGGCATTTGGGACATTCTTCGTCCTGTTCTTCTTCTTCAATAGCTTCTGCTGCTTCTGCTGCCATGATGCTATCCTCGCTCTCGTGCCGGTGGTGACAGCAGCCTTACGCCGCTGCCACGCTTTCCTGTAGTTTCGGTGGAAGATTGGCGATCATCTGATCTTGGATATTGCGCGGGGATTCGCCGCGGGCAATATTCTTCAGACCAATCACCACCATCTCACGGTAAATGGTTTCATAAGCCGTATAACCTTCCAATTTGGTCACCATGGGGGCGAACATAATATTCGCGATAAACGCCCCATAAAGCGTCGTCAACAACGCCACCGCCATGGCCGGGCCAATCGCTTTCGGGTCCGCCATGTTACCAAGCATCAACACGAGACCGATCAAGGTCCCGATCATGCCCATGGCCGGCGCCAAATCCACCCAGGCTTTCAACACGCCTTGATTGGCTTCATGGCGCGCACGCATGGCTTTAATTTCTTGGTTTAATTGCGCGGTCAATTTGGCTTCATCGGCGCCATCCACCAGCATCTGCAAGCCCTTTGAAAAGAACTTATCAGGCACATCTTGGCCTTCCAGCGCCATCATCCCATCCTTACGGGCGATGCCCGCCAATTCGACCATGCGGATGATCAATTCATCCTGTTTTTTCACCGGCGGCAAGAAAACCTTGGCCATGACCCCAAAACTGCCCAGAAAAACCCCAAGCGGCGCGGTGTACATAACGGCAAAAAACGTTCCCCCAAACACAATCAGGATGGACGGCACGTCGATAAACGGGCCGATACCACCACCGGAGATCATCGCTCCAAGGATCATGCCGACCGCGCCAAGAAAACCAACTAATGATGCAATATCCATATCTAAAAACCTTGGCGTTCAACTAAAATCAACACTCGTTCTGCAAATTTGATACCAACCTGACTGCGGCTTGTGAAAAAATTGGTCTAAAAATTGCAGGTCAAATTAAGAGTTCTATTATATAATAGATGAGTGATGATTAAAATGGGTGCCTTTGTGAAACGTATTCGCCACATCATTTCAACGCTGGTGACGGCCCTTGTGCTAAACATCGCCGCCACAGGGATTGGCTCAGCCTCAACCTTATTTTTGCCGCGCGATCATCTGGTGATTGATTTGACCTTCGGCGTTGAATGGTTACGCTGTAGTGTGGGGCAAACTTGGAATGGCGAAACCTGCACCGGCGAGATCGTCAAACTCAATCATGACGCGATTGTTGATGCTATTCGATTGGCCAATGAACAACTGGGCGGCGAATGGCGCCTGCCTAATCTCGACGAATTGGAAGGGCTGGTCTG
>CAJXME010000360.1 GCA_913056245.1 uncultured Alphaproteobacteria bacterium
TCGAAGCCATCAATGGGTGAGCGAATGTCCTCACACAGACACGTAGCGAGCGAATTTAGATCGTTTGATTGAACGAGTCTTAGCATGGGCCTTTATTTACGTGTCACACTCAGCCGTCTTAGATAGACAGAGTATAGCTTTCGCGGTGAGCGCTCCGTAAGTCTATCCACTGAAGCCTTCGGAACTTCGTGGCGTAAGCCCGGCTGTTTGCATTGAAAGCTTGTGCAATGAAAGCTTGTGCAATGAAAGCTTGTGCAATGAAAGCTTGTGCAATGAAAGCTTGTGCTACCCAAGAGTCAACGAAGCAGAAGCGTTTGCTCAGATAAACAGGTAATTAGCGCTGTGCGGGCCTTTTACCTTCGGTGTCGCAGATACAGGAAGATGTAGGAAAAAGTATGCATAGCGCAGTTCAACTAGCCTGTCCGATAGATCAGTTGCCGCTGGAGCAGGGGGACCGTCGGTTTCACTGCGGTCATGGACATAGTTTTGATCTTGCTCGTCTGGGCTATCTGCACTTGCTGCCGGTCCAGCAGAAACGTTCACGGTTTCCCGGCGACAGCGCAGCGATGATTGAAGCGCGACAGCGATTTTTGAATACAGGTTTTTTTAAGGATATTGCGAAAGAAGTAGCTATAGCGCTCACGCAGCATGTTGAAATGAATGCAGAAAGCTGCATCCTCGATGCGGGTTGTGGCGAAGGCTATTATCTTGACTATTTGAGCGCCACACTGGCTGGTAAAAGTTTATTCCCTGGCCTTGTTGGGCTTGATGTTGGCAAGCCAGGGATCATCGCGGCTGCCCGGCGTAACAAGAATGTCGCCTGGTTGGTGGCGAGCAATAGGCGCCCACCCTTATTGCCAAAATCGGTCGATGGCATCCTTTGCATGTTTGGTTTTCCGGTGTTTGATCGTTTTAAAGAACTGCTCAAGCCGGGGGGCAAGGTTCTGTTGGTTGAGTCTGGTCCACAACATCTCATCGAGTTGCGAGACGTCATTTACGAGGAGACCCACACGCGGGGTCCGCCTGATCTTGGCGACGCTGAAGCCCAAGGGTTCGAGATGGTGACATCGGATCGGTTTTCGTATCCGATTAGTTTGAATGAACAGACTCAAATTGCAGATCTTTTAATGATGACGCCGCATCTGTTTCGCGCTCCGCGAAGAGGTAAGGAGCGTGCGGCTGGATTGACTCAGATAGATCTGACAGTGGATGTTGTGTTTCGATTGCTGCAAGTCAAAGCCTAGGACAGCAGCGCTTGTCGCAGATCGCAATCAATCGCGAATCAGGTTCATCAAAAGTTGGTGAAGTGAAGTGGTCCGATAGAACAAATTCCTGCTTGACACCCCTATGAGACTGGCGCGAGGCTTGGGGAACCACTCGCAAAAGCGCGGCATAGGCATGCCGTCTAGCGTCTGAGTGGCATGCTCGAAGGGCGAGGTAGATGTTAAGTATCAGTCTCCGGGAAATGCTGACAATTGAGAGATTTCGATGAATATGAGTTCAGCCGTAGTTAACCCTTACGATATCGAATTGGAGCACCTCAATGTCGCGGATCCCGCGATCTTTCAGGCCGGGCAGGAAGAAGCCTATTTCAGGCGATTACGGGATGAGGCGCCGCTGCATTATTGCCAAGACAGCGCCTTTGGGCCTTATTGGTCAGTGACGCGATATGCGGACATTATGGCGGTGGATACCGATCATGCGCGTTTTTCCTCAGCGGGTGGGATTACCATTGGCGGTGCGGGCGGTACCCCGATGCCCCCTAAGACAGAATCAGAGCAACAAGGCCCGGAGTCCCGTCCACAATTCGATGGATTTGGTATGTTCATTGCCATGGATCCGCCGTTGCACGATGTGCAACGCAAGGCCGTACAGGGTGTTGTTGCGCCAAGAAACCTGGCAGCTCTTGAAACACTGATACGTCAACGGGTGGGCGACATGCTCGATGACCTGCCGGTGGGCAAGCCCTTCAACTGGGTGGATGAGGTCTCGGTGAATCTGACCACCCAGATGCTGGCCACTATTTTTGACTGCCCCTTCGAAGAACGCGCCAAGCTTCCCTACTGGTCTGACATGGCCACTTCGCTTCCTGAAATTGCCGGCGGTGCAGGGGACAATGACGAGC
>CAJXME010000361.1 GCA_913056245.1 uncultured Alphaproteobacteria bacterium
CCTTATCGGGGTTTGATCGGAATTTGGTGAAAGCCCCCCAAAATCTGGGGGCGAATGTCTTTACCCCCTTCTTCAAAGTGCAAATGCCACTGATTCTCCCCGGCGTGATCTCAGGCGGGTTATTTGCCTTTATCACGTCCTTTGACGAGGTTGTGGTGGTGCTGTTTATGGGCGGGCCCGAAACAGTGACCTTGCCACGGCAGATGTGGTCTGGCATAAGACAGGAAATCAGCCCAACCATCCTTGCCGCTGCAACCTGCTTGGTGTTGATTTCAATACTGTTGCTGACAACACTTGAGCTACTTCGTCGCAGAAACGAAAGATTGCGTGGCATTACCCACTAAATCTTGCATAATAGGCTTTCTGCATCGGTGGGGGACATTTTTTGACTTCGCGTTACGACGATATTTTTGCAGAGAGCCTCGACGCCCTCAAAGCCGAAAACCGTTATCGGTATTTCGTTGAGATTGAACGTTTGGCTGGCCGCCATCCCGTTGCCCGTTGGCATGCGCCCGATGGCCCCCGCGATGTGATTGTCTGGTGTTCGAATGACTACCTCGGCATGGGGCAAAAAGACATGGTCACCTATGCCATGGCGCATGCGGTCAAGACGCAAGGCGCTGGCGCTGGCGGGACTCGCAATATCTCTGGCACGACTCAGCCTCTGGTTGCGCTTGAGCGCGAATTGGCTGATTTGCACGGCAAAGAACGCGCGCTGATCTTCACTTCAGGCTATGTCGCCAATGAAGCCAGCATCTCGACCTTGGCGAAACTCTTGCCGAATGTGAAGATTTTCTCCGATTCGATGAACCACGCCTCGATCATCAGCGGCATCCGCAACAGCAACGCGGATAAAGTGGTTTTCCGTCATAATGACGTTGAGCATCTCGAAGAATTGCTTGCTGCTGAGCCCCTGGAACGGCCAAAATTGATTGTTTTCGAATCGGTTTATTCCATGGATGGCGACACTGGCCCCATTGGCCCGATTTGCGATTTGGCGGAAAAATACAACGCCATCACCTATTTGGATGAAGTCCATGCGGTGGGTATGTATGGCGCTGAAGGTGGCGGCATGGCGCAAGAACGCGGCTTGCAAGATCGCGTCGATGTCATCCAAGGCACTTTTGGCAAAGCCGTGGGTGTCATGGGCGGGTATATCGCGTCTTCCGATAAACTTTGCGATGCGATTCGCAGTTTTGGCTCAGGCTTTATCTTCACCACCGCTCTGCCGCCCGGTATTGCCGCGGGCGTCTTGGCGTCGATCCGTTACTTGCGGAAGAACAGCGCTGAGCGTGAAGGCCAACAGCGCAATGTGGCGCTGCTTAAAGAACTGCTTCTGGAGGCTGGGTTTGAGATTCTCCCCGGCGATACCCATATCGTGCCAGTGATGTTGCGCGACCCCGGGCTTTGCCTTGCGGTGACCTCGCATCTCTTGGATAAGCATAATATGTATATCCAGCCGATCAATTACCCCACCGTGGCAAAAGGCACGGAACGGTTGCGAATCACCCCAGGCCCGCTTCATACCGAAGCGATGATCAGGGATTTGGTGGAAGCGCTGAAACTCAGCTATGAAGCTGCCACCAAGAAAACCGTCGATCGCATCGCTTAAAGCCCCCTAATATTTCCCGATATTTGCATCTTTTACTGCGGCATTGGGCCGGCCAGCAATTGCGGGTCCAAACGCTTGCCGAAAAGATTAACCCGCCAATCGAGATGAGGGCCTGTCGATCGCCCCGTTGATCCCACATGGCCAAGCAATTGCCCTTTTTCCACCCGATCCCCGGGGATCACGCTTGTGTCCTTAAGATGCAAGAAGGTGGAATTGACGCCATGGCCGTGATCCAAAATGATCGTCCAGCCGGTGAAATAAAGATCAGCCACCATGCGGATAATGCCGCCTTGGGGCGCGATGACGGGGCTGCCTTCGGGGGCGGCGATATCAATGCCATAATGCGGCGCCCGCGGCTCACCATTGAGGATGCGGCGCGAGCCATAAACGCCGGTGATGATCCCCTTGGACGGCCAGTCAAAAGAACCGGTGAAATGATCAAGCGGGGTGGCGGCACTGCGCGCCATCACCACCATGGCGCGGTCACGTTTGATTCGC
>CAJXME010000362.1 GCA_913056245.1 uncultured Alphaproteobacteria bacterium
GGAATTGGCCTCGATGCTTTCCGCAAAATCTTTACGGATGGTACCTTCAGCGGCATCGGCTGGATTGGTTGCGCCCATGATTTCACGGTTGCGCGCAACAGCGTTTTCGCCTTCAAGCACCTGAACAACGACTGGGCCTGAGGTCATGAACGCCACCAAATCATTGAAGAAAGGGCGTTCTTTATGAACACCATAAAAGCCCTCGGCTTGTTCGCGTGACATATTGATCCGCTTTTGAGCGACGATGCGCAGGCCACCGTCTTCAAGGCGAGCCGCCACTTGACCAGTAAGATTGCGGCGAGTGGCATCAGGCTTAATGATTGAGAAAGTACGTTCCAGGGCCATGGGGTTTCCTTTTCGGCTGAAAGTTTATGCAATAACACCCGCCTTATAGGGGGCTTGCCGCCGAATGTCTAGCCTTGATGGTCAGAAGACAAGCGATTATGCCGATTGCGACCACCGCCCCGCGTCATCTTGCTGCCAATAACTGAGGTCATGGCCTGCGTCACGGAGGTCTTTCCATTGGCGACGCGCCGTCTCTAAGGCGCCTGTGTCATTGCCATCGAACAACACGAAGACGCGTTCTTTATCGTCAAAAGATTGAGGCGTGATGCCGTTGACGAAAAAAACAAACTGCGCGTTATTGGCGTTGTTCGATGGGTTATCGCAAATCCAGATCGGGCATAAATCGGCGTCATCATCATCCTTGCCCTCGATGCCATGGGGCATCCACGACGCTTCACCAAAGGACCACACCGCTGATGAAATTTGGGCTTTTTGCTGGCTTTGGCAGCACACCAAGGCACGCTTATCCGCCTGCAAGGTTTTTTGCAACAGCATCGGCAAGGCTTCATCCGCCGAGGATCGTGTCAGATGATAAAAGGCCAGCGCGGCCATCCTTGACCCCTTGCCTTAAATCCCAGTTTCGATCAGATGGGTGAGCATCTTGACGCCATAGCCCGTGCCGCCTTTTGGCACAGTGGGCGTCGATTTATCCGACCAAGCCATGCCCGCGATATCAAGATGCGCCCAAGGCACGCCTTCAACAAAGCGTTCCAAAAAGCACGCCGCGGTGATGGAGCCTGCCAAACGGCCGCCGATATTTTTCATATCCGCGATATGCGACTTGAGCATGTCGTCGTATTCCTTGCCCATGGGCATCCGCCATGATTTTTCATTGGTGGCTTGACCGGCAGTCATAATGGCTTGCGACAGGTCATCGTTATTGCTGAACAGACCCGCATATTCTTTGCCCAGCGACACAAGAATTGCTCCGGTCAAGGTGGCCAGATTAATCATCTTGGCGGGTTTGTAATATTTATTCGCATAGGTCAGGACATCCGCCAACACCAAGCGCCCTTCAGCGTCGGTATTGATGATTTCAACGGTTTGACCCGACATAGACGTCACCACATCGCCGGGGCGAGTGGCTTCACCATCGGGCATATTTTCCACCAGCCCCACCAGCCCCACAACATTGCGTTTGACCTTGCGGCCCGCCAGAGCGCGCATCGCGCCGACCACCGCGGCCGACCCGCCCATATCCCATTTCATGTCTTCCATGCCAGCGGCCGGTTTGATGGAAATCCCGCCCGTGTCAAAGCAAACGCCTTTGCCCACCAGCGCTATGGGGGCGTCGTCTTTCGCCCCGCCTTGCCATTCCATCACCACCATTCTGGACGCGCGGCGGCTTCCCTGCCCCACGGATAACAAGAGATGCATGCCTTCTTTGCGCATGGCGTCTTCGTCTAGCACGGTGATTTTAAGGCCGGTTTCTGCCAAAGGCAGGAGGCGATCGGCGTAACTTTCAGGATAGAGTTTATTGGCGGGTTCCGTGACCAGATCGCGCGCCAAGAACACCCCTTCCGCCAATTGCGCGCGGCTTTCATAGGCCGCTTCAGCGGCTTTGGCTTCAGTTGATGCGATGGTGAGGGTACAGGATTTGACCTCCGCTTGGTCGCCTTTCGTGAAATAATGCTTGAACACATAAGACGCCAGATGCGCCCCATGGGCAATATCCGCGATCACCTCAGCATCAGCATCAATATAAAGCGTGGCGTTTTTCACGCTGGCTTTTTCCAGTGCGGCAAAAACATGCCCG
>CAJXME010000363.1 GCA_913056245.1 uncultured Alphaproteobacteria bacterium
CAAATCGCGAGCGATCCAATGTAACCCGACACATCCATATACATGAGGTTATACCCCACCAACCAGTACATCAGACCCGCGATGGAATAGAGGCCAATGTTCTTGGTGGATTGCACCGTGGCGTTTTTAGACCGCACGAGGCCGACTTCCAACATGCAAAACCCCGCCGCCATAAGCATGACGATAAAACCATGCACAAGAAACGACAGGCTGTTAAAGATAAAGGCTGTTTCCGCATCGGGTGCGGCAAAAGCCTGAACTGGGGCGATCAGTGATGCGCCGGCCAGCGTAAAGATGAGTGACTTTTTCATTCGTGTCTCCATTAAAATATGGGGGAAGATTCGCTAAAAGGATCAAAGAGCGGAAAGGCCGGTTTCGCCCGTACGGATGCGCATGGCATCGCTCAAATCCATGGTGAAAATTTTGCCGTCGCCAATGCGGCCACTGGAACAAGTCTCACGAATCGTTTCGATGACTGATTCCGCAAGTTTGGAATCCACTGCGCATTCGACTTTGATCTTCGGCAAAAAATTGACGCTGTATTCCGTGCCGCGATAAATTTCCGTCTTGCCCTTCTGTCGGCCATAGCCTTGGACTTCGGAAACGGTCATGCCGTCAATGCCTAGCCCCGCGAGGGCATCTTGCAAAGGTTCAAGCCGAGACGGTTGAATAATCGTTATGATGTATTTCATCGGTTCATCCTCTTGTTGCATAAAAAATTGCTTAAGGATGGATTAGCAGATTGAATGTGAGACGAATTCTGCTAAATTTTGCTATAAGCGATGCGTTTTTTGCATCACCTAACCGATTACCCCTAAGGAGACCGCGATCATGCGCGCGATGGATACCCTGCAATACGTTGATATCATTGCCAAAGAAGGATCAATTCGGAAGGCAGCGGATCGATTGAACATCACCTCCACTGCCTTGAACCGGCGTATTCTTGGTCTTGAAGATGAATTGGGTTATCCCCTTTTTGAGCGAACGTCAGGGGGCGTGAGGCTGAATACGGCGGGGGAATTGTTTGTCAATTTCAGCCGCCGCCAGAAAAGCGATTACGATCGCATGAAATCACAAATCGCGGATTTGGCCGGCATAAGACGGGGGCATATCACCATTGCATCAACCCCTGAGGCCTTGCGTTCTTTCTTGCCGCGGCAAATTGCTGAATATCGCAAAGACCACCCCGGCGTGACCTTTACGATCCAGCGCCAATACGGCAAAGCGGCGGAACAATCCCTTGAAGACCTGCAAGCCGACATCGCGATTACGTTTGAGCCCGTGCAATCAACGCAATTCAAAGTGATGGCCAGCATTCGCCAACAACCGCAATTGGTGATGAGCAAGAACCATCCCTTGGTTCATAAAAAAACCTTGCGGCTGCGTGATTGCATTGGCCATCCCGTCATCTTGCCCAGCCCTGAAAATGGCGTGCGGCAATTGATCGATGCCAGTCTTTTGGCCTCGCCTTTGCCGATCGCGGTGATCGGCGAAACCGACAGCATTGATTTTCTGCATTATTATTTGAAGGAAGAAATGGCTCTGTCGTTTCAAATCCCCGTGGGGTTTTCAGGCGATACGGATTTAATGGCCATTCCGCTTGATACGCGTGACTTGAAAACCGGCACGCTTCACATTGGCCAATTGCGCGACCGCGTCCTTTCCGTGGCGGCGGCAAAGTTCTTGGATCAAATCATGCTGGTGCTGGAAACGGAATTTCCCGATGAGGCCAATCAATCCAGCGCGTGACGATTGCCCGGCGTCAGTGCCAATAAACTTAAAAAGGACAAACCGGAGATCACCAAAAGGCTGATCATCAAGGCAAAGAATGATCCCGCGCCCCACAGGTAAAGCAAGCCGCCTATGCTGGGGCCCAAGGCGGTGCCAAGACCGCGCGGAAAAACAATCCATCCCTTGGCGCGACCATAAACTTCCGCGCGAAAAAACAGATTGGTCACAAAACCAAAGGTGACGGTCAAAATACCGTGGCCAATGCCAAAAATAGCCATGCTCACCATGGCAACCGAAACGGATTCGATTTGCGCTAAATAAAGCGCGAGCGGCAAACAGCAATAGGCTAAGGC
>CAJXME010000364.1 GCA_913056245.1 uncultured Alphaproteobacteria bacterium
GTGTGGCGGGGTCAAGATCAGCCACTGGTTGGCCGCGATATTTGATCGTGCCTTTGGTGACCTCGCCGCGTTCGGAATGCAGCAGATTGGAAATCGCCTTCAGCGTTGTGGTTTTACCTGCGCCACTGCCGCCCATCACCGCCGTGATCCCCGCTTTTGGCACGGTCAAGGACACGCCTTTCAGCACCAGAATCACATGGTTATAAATGACTTCGATATTATTGACGTCCAATAGGGTATCCGTATCGATTTTCGTTGCTGTATCCGTCATGGCTAAGCCTATCTTCACGTCCAGTTAAATTCATAAAAGCATCTGCCCGACCCAGAAGAGCCGGGCAGATGACGCTGATTAGCAGCGTTCTTTGATGTTGTTTTCTGCCGCATAAGCCGCACTGTCTTCTTGGATCAAGGCGTTGATCACATCAGTGTCAGTTGGCTTAAAGTCAGAAATCAAATTCCACTTGGAATTCTTGGCATCCCATTGCTGGATCGCGGCCAGACCTGGACCACCATGGTTTTCACAGGAAACCTTGAAGCTTGGGCCAAAGTTTGGCATGCCGAGTTCAGACATACGGGCTTCGGTGATCTCAAGGGCTTCCATGCCGTCGCGCATATCAGAAGCAGAGATATCGGCTTTGCCAGAAATCTTCTGCGCGTTGCGAGCGGCTTCGGCGGCCAACATCGCGGCATACATACCACGGTTGTAAAGCACGGTGCCCATCATGTCGCCAGCGCCAGCGGCTTTACCAGCATCATAGACGTATTTTTTGAGATCGTCATAGATGGGGTAATCGTCGCCAACATTGTGCATGTTGAGCGCTTTGTAGCCATCAGCGGCTTCACCAACAGGACGCACGTCATTTTCAGAGCCTGACCACCAGATGCCGATGAAGTTTTCCATCGGATAACGGATATTCGCGGCTTCCTGAATCGCGGTTGGGTTCATCACGCCCCAGCCCCACATCGCCACATAATCAGGCTTTTCACGGCGGATTTGCAGCCACTGTGATTTCTGTTCCTGACCAGGGTGGTCAACGGGCAGAAGCGTCAGGTTAAAGCCATGCTTCTTGGACAGTTCTTCAAGGGTGCGGATCGGCTCCTTACCATAGGCTGAGTTGTGATAAACCAGCGCCAAGGTTTTGCCCTTGATGTTGCCATTGTTCAGTTCCAGCAGATGGTTCACGACAGCAGACGCGCCGTTCCAGTAGTTGGCTGGGTAGTTAAAGATATGGCTGAAGACCTTACCATTGGCGGCAGAAGTCCGGCCATAACCCATGGAATGGATCGGAATACCGTCAGCCGTGGCTTTCGGGATCAACTGATAGGTGATGCCTGTGGAAAGCGGCTGATAAACCAACGCGCCTTGGCCTTTGGTGCTTTCATAGCACTCCACACCCTTTTCGGTGTTGTAGCCTGTTTCACATTCGATCACGTTTGCCTTAACGCCGCCAATACCACCATCGCGCTCGTTCAAAAGCGTGAAATAGTCGGCATAGCCATCAGCAAATGGAATCCCGTTGGCGCCATAAGGCCCCGTGCGGTAGCTCAGTGATGGGAAGACCAAGTCGGCCATCACCGGGCTGGATAACGTGATGGCAGCCAGAGACGCCATCATAAGTTTTTTCATGTTCATGTTTTTCCCTCCAATAGAAAACATCGTACCATGCCGCTATTCCTGCGGCTTCAATCAACCATCCCAGTTTAATGTGGAAATGGCCAAAGTCTCAATTTTTCTTTGATGATGCGCCACAGCATGGCCAAGCCATGGGGTTCAACAATCAAAAAGAAGATGATCAGAAACCCGACGATCAAAAATTCAAAATGCGCGGCGATATCCGTCGCCCATCCAAACTGACCCACCATAATGTTTTTGAGCAGAACAGGCAAAAGCACCATAAAGGCCGCGCCCGCAAAAGACCCAAACATCGACCCAAGACCGCCGATAATAATCATGAAGAGGACCAAAAATGATTTCTGGATGCCAAAAACTTCCCCCACTTCAACCGCGCCAAGATAGACGGAGAAGAGCAGGGCGCCCGCGATACCAACATAAAAAGAACTGACGCCAAAGGCGGTGAGTTTC
>CAJXME010000365.1 GCA_913056245.1 uncultured Alphaproteobacteria bacterium
CACCTTTAAACTTAACAAAAAAAAATAAAACTTCTGATATATTAAAGCTAGCTGTTAAAAGAATGTTACCTGGCGGTCCACTTGCAAAAAAACAATTAACTAAACTTAAGATTTATACTGGTGAAAAACATCCTCACGAATTGCAAAAACCAAAAATCATAGATTTTGAAAAATTAAGGGATTCCTATATATAGTCGGATCGACTATGATCATTTCATGAAAAAGAATTGCGAAATCAACGCCCATGACCGTTGCGACAAATAATAGATTCAACCCATCAAAACTCCAGTGTTTTCGTGGGTTTAAGGCTTTAATAAAGCCGCAGATTATAATCGCGGCCTTGGCCATGAGCCTTGGGGGGTCGTCGATGACCTATGGTCTTGCGGTCGATTGGGATGAACGCGAGCCGAAAATCAACCTATCGCAAACAGCGGTCATTATTGCCCCGACACAACGCCCTGATCCGATTCTGTTCCTGCCGGAAGCGCCTATTGATATGCTGCTTCCCGAATCGCGTCCTGATCGGCGGGCGCTCTATCCCAAGACCGCCGTGACGTTAGATGCGTTTTATAAAGAGCAATTGGGCGCTTCGCCCCAAACCGAATCGCAACAAATCACGCTTCAATCCGGCGAAGGTCTGGCCACGATGTTAAAACGCGCAGGCTTTAGTGCCGAAAGCGCTCATAACGCCATTCGCATTGTCGCCAATTATCGGTCGATGCGCAGCCTGCCCATTGGCCTTGCTTTAGACACCATCGCTCCCGTCGACGGCAAAGGCGGCGCGTTTCGCTTGGCTGTTGAAGATGATTATGACCTGACGCTCTATCAAACCGAAGATGGCGGATGGGCCAGCCAACTCAGCACCCGCCCTATTGAAACCTTCACGACGTTTTCCCAAGGCCAGATCACATCATCGCTTTACACCGCCAGCAAAAAAGCCGGCATGAGTGAAGACGTCTTCAATACCTTTGTGCAAGTGCTGAGTTTCTCCGTCGATTTTCAGCGCGAAATCCAAAACGGCGATCAATTTGAGGTTCTATTCGACAGCAAACGCGATCTCATCACGGGAAAAACCAAATACGGCAGCGAACTTCGCTATGTTTCCATGACTCTATCGGGCGATCGCATCGAATTTTATCGCCATGAGCATGCGGATGGCACCATCGGCTGGTATGACCGCGCCGGAAATTCCGCCTCACGCACCCTGATGCGAACGCCGATCAATGGCGCGCGCTTATCCTCTGGCTTTGGCAATCGCCGTCACCCGGTGCTGGGCTATTCAAAACTGCATCAAGGCGTCGACTTTGCCGCGCCGAAAGGCACGCCGATCATGGCCGCGGGCAGTGGCATTGTCGAATCAGCGGGCTGGAATGGCAGTTATGGCCGCTATATCCGCATCCGCCACAATTCAAGATATAAGACCGCCTATGCGCATTTATCCGGCATAGCGCGCGGTGTTAGCGCTGGCTCACGGGTTAATCAGGGTGAAGTCATCGGCTATGTCGGCAATACCGGACGATCTACGGGGCCGCATTTGCATTATGAAATCTTGGTCAACGGCCGCAAGACCAACCCCATGACGGTTCACCTGCCCGCGGGCAAAAGCATGCCAGAGGCTGAGCGTGACCCCTTTGAATTGTCACTGGCCTCGATCGATGATGAATTGCAAGCCTATGGCCTCAACCGCGTGGCATCCGATTAAGCCTACAATCATTCATCAATTCTGAGGCGATAAGCCTTCCATAAAAAAACCGCGGAACGAGCCGCGGTTTTGTTGATGTTGTCTGTTGAGGTGATCAGACCGCGACATTGACCGCGTTATTGTCTTCGTCATTGGCCTCATCATCCGTTTCAGCCCCGGCGACTTCAGCCTCGGCGGCGTCATCATCACTGTCGCCGTTCTTGGCTTGAGCCTCATCAGCATTATCATCATCAGATTTATCGTCGGCAGATTTATCATCAGCAGTGGCGCGATTGGCGTGATCTTGCTGGCGATCTCGGCGTTCTTCCGCCGCGGCGATGATCGCCGCATTCACCCGAAAGTAATGATCAGCAAACTGGAAATACGCTTCGGCCTG
>CAJXME010000366.1 GCA_913056245.1 uncultured Alphaproteobacteria bacterium
GATTTCATAAAAACCTAAGCCCGCAAATTAGGATAAAACCCTTAGGACGCACGGCGGCGTTTGGGGCGGCCTTGATCATCGTCAAACAGATCGGCCAATTGCGCGGTCACCGCGCCGCCCAATTGTTCGACATCGGTGATGGTCACCGCCCGCTGATAATAGCGCGTGACATCATGGCCGATTCCAATGGCCAGCAATTCCACGGGCGATTTGTTTTCAATCAAATCAATCACCCCACGCAGATGCTGCTCAAGATAATTGCCTTGATTGACCGAAAGGGTGGAATCATCCACCGGCGCGCCATCAGAGATGACCATCAAGATGCGGCGGTCTTCGCGCCGCGCCAAAAGCCGGTTATGCGCCCAGATCAGCGCTTCGCCATCGATGTTTTCTTTCAGCAAGCCTTCGCGCAACATCAGCCCCAGCGATTTCCGCGCCCGCCGCATGGGCGCATCGGCGGGTTTATAGATGATATGCCGCAAATCATTGAGCCGCCCCGGGAAAGTGGGTTTGCCCGCCTGTTGCCACAACTCACGGGATTGCCCGCCTTTCCACGCTTTGGTGGTGAAGCCCAGAATTTCCACCTTAACCCCGCAGCGTTCCAGGGTGCGCGCCAGAATATCCGCCGTGACCGCCGCGATGGTGATGGGGCGGCCGCGCATCGAGCCAGAATTATCGATCAGCAAAGTCACCACCGTGTCGCGAAAACGGATATCGCTTTCCATCTTAAAGGACAAAGGATGCGAGGGCTGAGTCACCACCCGCGATAATTTAGCCGCGTCCAGCAAGCCTTCTTCAAGGTCAAAATTCCAACTGCGGTTTTGATGCGCCATCAATTTCCGTTGCAGGCGGTTGGCCAATTTGCCGATGACGCTGTTCAAATTATCGAGATGCTTGTCGAGCAAGGCCCGCAAACGGCTCAATTCTTCGGCGTCGCATAAATCTTGCGCGTTGACGATTTCATCAAACTCTTCGGTGAAGATGCGATAGAGGTCTCCTTTGGCGTTGCTCAATTCATCGGCGTCGCCATTTTCGCCCGCGGGGTTTTCGCCCTCAGCCAGCGCTTCATCGCCATCTTCGCCGTCATCATCACGTTCGCCTTCAGCGGCTTCCATGGTTTGGGTTTCAGCGTCTTGATCCATGGCTTCGGACTCGCCATCATCGCTTTCCCCTTGCGGTGATTGCGATTGGTCTTCGTCTTGGCCATCTTGACCGGTGGAATCATCATCATCGCTGTCATCGTCGCCATCATCAGGCTCAGCGGGGTCGCCAAGGTCTGTTTCAAGGGCGCCGATCAGGCGGCGGGCAATTTCAGCATAGGTTTCTTGATTATCGGTATTGGTTTTGAGCGATTCGATCAAATCCCCGGCGCGATTATCAATCCAAGGACGCCACAAATCGACGGTCATGGCGACATTTGCTGGTGGTTTTTCGCCGGTCAGCGCCTCACGCACCAACAGCCCAGCGACATCAGCAATGGCGGTGTGATCGCCCTCACCATCGGCGCCGGGCGGGGCAATCGATTGGGTGAGATACTTCGTTTCAATCTGCTGGCGGATATTGCTGGCGACCCCGGGCATGCCGCGACTGCCAATGGCTTCGACGCGGGCGCGCTCAACCGAATCAAAAATCGACCGCGCCAAACTTGCTTGCGGCGCCATCTTATTGTGAATTTTATCGTTGTGATGGGCGATCCAGACTGCCGCGCTATCGGCCGCGCCTCGGATGCGAGTCTCGCCGCCTTCTTGGCTGGCGCCGGAAAAGTTATTGTTGCGCACCGGCGCGGGCAATCGCACCTCGGTTGGGGTGATGACCGTGGCGGCGCCGGTATAGCGCACGTCATGTTGCGATCCCCCCGCCATCGCCCTTAGGCAGGCGGCGGTTGAACGCAGAAAAGTGTCATCACCTTGACCAGACATGGTCGCCTCTTACGGGGTTGGGTTAATTGGCGGCAACGGTGAAGACGCTATCGCCAAGGTCTTCATCAAAGCACCGCTGATAATATTCAGCCACCACAGGGCGTTCCATCTCATCACACTTATTGAGGAAAGACAGGCGGAAGGCCAATTTGATAT
>CAJXME010000367.1 GCA_913056245.1 uncultured Alphaproteobacteria bacterium
TGGCCATAAAAAGCCGCGCCACGCGTTCGGGGTAAGCGTAGCCATGGTGTTCCGCAAAATCAGCATCATAGGTTTTTGCCCAAGCGTCGTAATAGCGTTGATGCTCCTCGGGGGTGGTGAGTTGATAGACGTCATCGCGGTGATGCGCGGGCGGGGTGCTGGTTTTGCCATCCTTACTGCTCATTGCCATCTCCCCTTTGATTGAAAACGCACTCACGGGATTAGGATGAAGGATAGAAGAAAGCCTGTCAAAACCCGAATTTGAAGAGGGAAATATCCTTCGTTCAGGCTAAAATTTTCATTGCGGGTTTTGGTCATCACGGCTTAGTCTTTGGTGAGGGAGAATACCAATGATGGAAATCAAAAGTTACTATGGCGGCCAATATCGGGATGGCGGCGCTTCGAGTTTCGAAAAACGCTACCCCGCGACAGGCGAAGTGATCGGTCAGGTTGAACTGGCAACCTCGGCGATGCTCGATGAAGCCGTCGCCATGGCGCAAGAAGCCCAAAAACCTTGGGCCAAGCGGTCGGTGCAAGATCGCGGGCAAATCCTGATCAAATGCGCCCATGCTTTGCGCGAAGCCAATGAAGACCTATCCCGCCTTGAAGTGCAGGATGTGGGCAAAGTCTATGCCGAGGCGGTGTCGGCGGATGTGCCTTCTGGCCCTGATGTCTTGGAATATATGGGCGCGGCGATCATGACCTATCATGGCACCCAGCATGAATGGCCGGGCGCGATCGGCTTCACCCGCCGCATCCCCCTTGGGGTTTGCGCAGGGATTGGCGCGTGGAATTATCCCGTTCAAATCGCACTGTGGAAATCGTCGCCAGCGCTCGCCATGGGCAATGCCTTTATCTTGAAGCCTTCTGAAATGACGCCGCTATCGGCGCTGAAGATTGTTGAGATCATGGAAGACGCAGGCTTGCCGAAAGGCCTTTTGAACGTCTTGCAAGGGGATTCCCACCTTGGCAGCGCGATCTGCAATCACCCGGGCATCGCCAAAGTGTCGCTCACCGGCGGGGTGGAAACCGGCAAGAAGATCATCGCCCAATCCGCCGAAAGCCTCAAGCGCGTGACGCTCGAATTGGGCGGCAAAGCGCCGTTGATTCTGTTTGATGATTGCGATCTCGACAAAGCCGCCGCCACGGCGATGGATGCGAATTTTTACACCGCTGGTGAGGTTTGCTCGAACGCCACGCGAGTGTTTATCCACCGCCCCATCGCCGAAGAAATACTGTCGCGCATGAAAACCATGACCGAAGCCATGACCGTCGGTGATCCGATGGCGGATGACGTGCAAATGGGGGCGTTGATTTCCGAAACCCATCTTGAAAAGGTGTTGTCTTATGTGGGGCAGGGTGTCGCCGAAGGCGCAACGTTGGTGACCGGCGGTGATCGCGTCCACCCCCAAGGCTTTGAGCAAGGGTATTATATGCGGCCAACGATCTTGTCGGATTGCACCGACGAAATGGCGGTGGTGCGCGAAGAAATCTTTGGCCCCGTGATGAGCGTGCTGATTTTTGACGATGAAGAAGAAGCGGTTGCCCGCGCCAATGCCACGCATTTTGGCCTTGGGGCAGGGCTGTTTACCCGCGATTTGGCGCGCGCGCATCGCGTGGCGGATCAACTGGAAGCCGGTAATGTTTGGATCAATACCTATAATCTAATCCCGCCGGATATGCCTTTTGGTGGGGTGAAGCAATCGGGCTTTGGCCGCGAATCATCGCATTACGCTTTTGAAGCCTATAGTGATGTGCGCGCCACCTATATCGCACTTGATGACTAATTTCATTATATAAAGGGAGTCTTGCCATGACCGATCACACGAAAGCCAAACGGCCTTTTTTTGAGCCTATTTCCGGGGCTGTTCTGCCGCGATTTGCTGGCGTTCCCAGCTTTATGCGCCTGCCGGCCATGGATTTCAGCCATGACCGCATCGATGAGGTCGATATTGGCTTGATCGGCGTGCCTTGGGATGGTGGCACCACCAATCGCCCCGGCGCGCGTCATGGCCCTCGTCAATTGCGCGATTTATCCACCATGATCCGCGCCACCCATCCGGTTTCGCATATTT
>CAJXME010000368.1 GCA_913056245.1 uncultured Alphaproteobacteria bacterium
ATCATCGGTTGTGCTGGTTTCCGATGAAATTGGCATGGGGATTGTTCCCGAAAACGCCATGGCGCGAGCCTTTCGCGATCATTTGGGTTTGCTCAATCAAGGCGTCGCTGAACTGGCCAATTCAGTCGTCTTTATGGTAGCGGGACTGCCCATGATGATGAAATCTAATCAAAACCTTTAATCTGAAACTGATCACGCTTGCCATGACCTTATCTTTCGACACTTTTGCTGATTATCAACAGGCTATCGCCACCTTGCCTCGTGCCAATGATGAAGCCATCACCGCCGCCCAAACCCGCCAAGGGCAATTGACCAAACCGCCAGGATCGCTGGGCCGTTTGGAAGAGATCGCGATCTGGATGGCGGGATGGCAAGGCGTGGAAAAGCCCGTGATCAATCACCCCGCCTGTCTTATTTTTGCAGGCAATCATGGCGTTGCCGCTTTGGGCGTATCGGCCTTTCCCCCGGAAGTTACGGTGCAGATGGTGGCGAATTTCGCAGGGGGAGGCGCCGCCATCAATCAATTGACCAAAGCCGCCGGCGCAAGCCTTGATGTCATCGCCCTTGATCTTGATCACCCCACCCAAGATTTTACCCAAGGCGCCGCCATGTCCGAAGCCGAGGTTTTGGACGCCATGGCCAAAGGCGCCGCCGCCATCCCTGATGATGCAGATATGTTGATGCTTGGTGAAATGGGAATCGGCAACACCACCGCCGCCGCCGCCGTCAGCATGGCCTGCCTCGGAGGCGTATCGAGCGATTGGGTGGGGCGCGGCACGGGCGTTGATGACCAAGGCTTGGCGCTGAAAGCCGATGTGGTCAATCGCGGCATGACGGCCAATGGGGATCGCATCAACCATGGATTTGGCATTCTATCGGCCTTTGCAGGGCGCGAGATGGCGGCTATTGCTGGCGCGGTTTTAGCGGCGCGTCATCGCCGTATCCCTGTTTTGCTGGATGGGTTTATTTCCACCGCTTCTGCCTTGCCGCTTTTTAAGGACAATCCCGCCGCGCTTGATCATATTTTGGTCAGCCATCGGTCACAGGAATCAGGCCATGCCAATATTCTCGACGCCATCAACAAAGCGCCGATCCTTGATTTGGGATTGCGGCTTGGCGAAGGGTCGGGAGCGGCGACAGCCTTGCCCATTGTGAAATCCGCCCTCGCCGCCCATAATGGGATGGCAACTTTTGCTGAAGCCGGCGTGTCTGGCGCCAATTAACCCAAACCGATTGGCCAGCGTAATGATGGATAAACGGGATCGATTCAATTTTTCAGACGCGCAACAAGATATGATTGCCGCGGCGATGATTTTGACGCGGCTTCCCGTCCCCTTCAGTCACGCCACCATGCCCGATACCATGCCTAATACCGCACGCAGTTATTGGTGCTTTCCTTTGATTGGGGTGGTGGTTGCGGTTTTACCAGTCTTGCTGGGGGTGATGATGGTCTCCGCCAATCTTCCTCTTTTAGGGGTCGCGGCTTTAATGCTAGGGGGCATCGCGTTATTGACGGGCGGCTTGCATCACGATGGGCTTGCTGATCTTGCCGATAGTTTGGGGGGGCGCGACCCTGCCCATCGGCTGATGATCATGCGTGACAGTTCGATTGGCAGTTTCGGCACTTTGGCGCTCATCATCGTTGTGATCCTAGATGTCGCCGCCATCGCCGCGCTGGGCAATCAAAACCTGACCATGATGGCAAGCGCGATGATCGCCGTGGCCGCTCTATCGCGAAGCATGATGGGGCTGCAACGCTGGCTTCACCCCACCCCAGACAAAAAGGGCTTGGCCGCCATGACCGGCCGTCCATCGGCAATCATCATGCTGATCGGCATGGCAATCGGACTTTTGATGGGGCTGTTGTTTTTGCCTTTTCACGCGGCCGTGTCAGCCATGGCCATAGGGTTGATCGTCACCGGTCTTTTGGGGCGGTTCATGATGCGCTGGATCGGCGGGGTTAATGGCGATGGGCTGGGCGCGACCCAACAATTAAGCGAAGCGGCGATGCTGATGACCCTTGCCGTGGTGTTAACCCCCGCGCAGGCCTAACCATGACCGTCTCC
>CAJXME010000369.1 GCA_913056245.1 uncultured Alphaproteobacteria bacterium
TTTGCGGATCAGTTTTTCATATTGCATCCAGATCGCCGTGCCTTGCCCCCATTCAAAGGGCGGCAATCCCATGAACATTTTGTAATAAAAACCTGCCGCGAAGAATCGCCCAAACCGATCCGACACCGCCCCCAAATCAAAGCGCACACTCGGCCATGCGTTTTGGCCATGGGCATCGAGGCCTTCATACAATTCCTGCATCGTGGCTTTGACATTCGGCTCAAGGCGATTGCCCAGACCAACGGAAACAATCGCGCCGGATTCTTCCCCCCCCGCCGACATAATCCCCCGCGGGCGGTGGTATTTGAAACTCCGCCCCAGCAGATGTTCACCATTCGCCATCAAAGCCGAAGCCAAGGTGTCGCCGGCAAACCCCTCTAAGGCTTTACCGTCCCAAGTGAAATTGATAGGCTTTGCGCGGTCAATCACCCCCCCTTGATCGAGACGCCGCGCGGTCATTGGTCAGCCTCCATCGCTTTTGCCATGCCGGGATGGGCGGGACGGATGGAATAAATCTCATGAGTCATGGTATCACGCTCGATCACAAGCCACATGCGGCAACCTTGAACATGCTGCCATGTTTCTGATTGGCGGCCACAAATGTTTTCGCGCAGAAAGACCGCGTCATGCCAATCTTTGACCGGTGCATCAAGCGGCGGGTATTCAATCGAGGCATCGCCGCCATAACTAAATTCGCTATGGTCGCGCAACCCGCAGAAAGGACAATCAATACGTATCATTTCCCTTGCTCCTAACCATGCAATTTCGGATCAGGGCCGGCGCCCCGTTCGTCGATTTGGATGCCGCGTTCAAACCGCCCCAAATCGTGATTTTTGATCACATCCAATGGCCGATCATTGGCGATCAAATCAGCAAAATACCAACCAGAAGCGGGGCTGGCCTTAAAGCCCCCGTAATTCCAACCGGCATTGAGATAAAGATTGCTCAACGGCGTTTTGCAGATAAAGAACGTGCCGTCCATCGACATATCCATCACCCCTGACCAATGACGCAGCAATTTCACCCGCCCCAAACACGGCAAGACCGACATCGCCGCTTCCGCCACATCTTGGACAATCGGCAGATTGCCGCGTTGAGCATAGGATTTATACCAATCGAGATCACCGCCAAAGACCATCCCGCCTTTATCCGATTGCGAGATATAGAAATGCGCCCCGCCAATGCCAAAAACCACCACTTGATCCAGCAAAGGCTTCAACGGCTCAGACACAAAAGCCTGCAATTTATGGGATTCAATAGGCAAGCGGCCCAATTCCGCCATCGCCCAAAGACGCGAGGTGTTGCCCGCCACGGCAAAGCCGACTTTACCAGCGGTGATGGTGCCGCGGCTCGTTTCCAAAGCCGTGACTTTCTTGCCTTTTCGCTGCACCGACGTGACCTCGCAATTTTGCAGAATATCCACCCCCAATTGATCAGCGCCGCGCGCATATCCCCAAGCCACCGCATCATGGCGTGCTGTGCCCGCGCGTTTATGCACCGCCGCGCCAACGATTGGAAACCGCGCATCGCGATGATAATTCAAATGAGGGATGGTGTGCTTGAGTTTAGCCAAATCCCACATTTCCACGTCAGGCGTGCCGGTCTTGCGCATGGTGTTATAATTCCGAGCTGCTGTGTCCATAGCACCGGGGGTATGCAATAGCGTGATATGCGAGCGCTGGCTGAACATGACGTTGTAATTCAAGTCATGGCTCAGGTTTTCCCAAAGCCGGAGCGAATGTTCATAAAATTGGCGGTTGCCCGGGAGCGCGTAATTGGAACGGACAATGGTGGTGTTGCGGCCGCCATTGCCGCCCCCCAGCCAGCCTTTTTCCAACACGGCGATGTTCTTTAAGCCATGGTTTTTAGCCAAGTAATAAGCGGTGGCCAAGCCATGCAGCCCGCCGCCGACGATGATGATATCGTAATGCGATTTTGGTTCCGGATCGCGCCATTGCCGTGTCCAGCCGCGCTGACCTGAAAACGCGTTTTTAATAACGCTCCATGTGGAAAATCGGGTCATGATCAGGCTATCCTTTTAAACAATCGTGATGATGATC
>CAJXME010000370.1 GCA_913056245.1 uncultured Alphaproteobacteria bacterium
CGCCATAATCGCATCGCCTGAGGTTGAATGATCGGTCATCAGAATATGGCCCGATGGCTCACCGCCAAGGTTAAACCCATCTTGGCGCATTTTTTCCAAAATATAGCGATCCCCAACTTGGGTGCGTTCAAGGTTCAGCCCTTGCTGAGTCAACCATTGGCCAAAACCATGATTGGTCATCAACGTGCCGACCACGGTTCGGCCTGCCAATTCGCCGGATGAGGCCATGGCATCGGCGATCACCGCAAGGCATTGATCGCCATCGATAACCGCGCCGTTTTCATCCGCCATGATCAGTCGATCCGCATCACCATCCAGCGCAATCCCCACATCGGCGCCATGAGCCACCACCGCTTCCGCCATGGTCTGCGGATAAACAGCGCCGCAATTCTGGTTGATGTTCATGCCATCAGGCTCAACCGCGATGGGGATAACCTCAGCGCCCAATTCAAACAGCACATCGGGCGCCGCGCGATAAGCCGCGCCATTGGCGCAATCCACCACAACCTTCATGCCTTCAAAGCGCATCGATCGCGGAATCGCAATCTTCACCGCTTCGACATACGGCCCAAGCCCATCAAGCATTCGGCGAGCGCGTCCCAGTTTTTGCGGCTCAGCGAGGGGGATATGACCATTGATGATCTGGCTGATCGCATCTTCCGCCGCGTCGGGCAGTTTATAGCCATCAGGGCCGAACAATTTGATGCCATTGTCATAATGAGGGTTATGGCTCGCGGAAATCATCACCCCAAGGTCAGCCCTCAAGGTGCGGGTCAAATACGCAACCCCCGGCGTTGGCAGAGGCCCTAGGAGCCGGGTATCCATGCCGATCGAGGCAAACCCCGCTTGCAAGGCCGCTTCGATCATATAGCCCGATAAACGCGTATCCTTGCCAATCACCACCAAGGGGCGGCGTTGCCCGGACTCCCCTCGGGAATCACGCTGATCGAGAAAATACTTCCCCGCCGCCAGCGCAAGACGAATGATGTTTTCGGCGGTCATCGCGCCGGTATTGATGCGGGCGCGGACGCCATCAGTGCCAAAAATTCGCGCCATGTTGCGGCCTCGCTTGTATTAAAAGAATGACATGATCATAACGCTTAGCGGCTTAATTTCAAAGTGTCCTGCGCGCCATGCTTGAATGGATCAATCCTTGGGTGAAACACCGCCAGCAAAGGCCATGGCTTGGGCTTCGACATTGAGCAGCGCTTGCATGGTTTCTTCAACGTCATGCACGCGAAAAATCTGCACGCCCTGCATCCGCGCTAAAGCCGCCAAGGCCACCGACCCTGCCAGACGATCCTTCGCCGCCTCGCCTTTTGAGAAATGCCCGATCGTGGATTTGCGCGAAACCCCCAGCACTATCGGCACGCCAAGGCCGTGATAAAGCCCCATGGATTGCAAGATTTCCATATTATGCTGCGGTGTTTTGCCAAAGCCAAAGCCGGGGTCAATCGCCAACATTCCCCTTGGGATACCCGCCGCAACCGCCGTGTTGATCCGCTCTTCAAGCCAATCGAAAATATCCGTCGGCGCGTCACGGTAGCGAGGATTTTTTTGCATCGTGCCCGGCTCACCTTGCATATGCATGATCATCGCTGGCGCTTGTCGTTTGGCTAGGAGTGCGATGGCGCCTTCGGCGCGCAACCCGCCAACATCGTTGATGACCTCTGCCCCGTGATCGAGCGCTTGATCCATCACCGGGCTATGGCGCGTATCCGCTGAGATCAAATGCCCCTCTTGGCTTAATGTCTTGATCACCGGCAAGATGCGGCGGCATTCTTCGTCATGCCCCACGGGTTCAGCCCCGGGGCGGGTGGATTCGCCGCCGATATCAAGAATTGCCGCCCCCGCTTCCGTCATCGCCCGCGCCGATTGAAGCGCGGTTTCAGCGGCAAAATGATCGCCACCATCGGAGAAACTATCCGGGGTAGTGTTGATGATGCCCATCACATGCCAATGATCCATGGCCAACCCAGCATAAGGCTTGCGGGGGCGTGTCAGGCGGTGCAGAAAGCGACGCGCCCTCGATTCGGCGTCATCCCCGCCTT
>CAJXME010000371.1 GCA_913056245.1 uncultured Alphaproteobacteria bacterium
CGCCCCGCCACCATCAGGCCCGCAAGAACAGGGCCTAATTCGCGGGTGACGATCAACACCACCACCGTGGCGACAGAACTTTCGCCCTCGGCCGAAAAACGCGCCGTGCCGGTATAACTTTGCAGGGCGATCACCATGCCGGAAAAGAGCGTGGTCAGCCCCACCACCGGCAAGGAATAATAGCCGATATCAACGATTTGCCGAAACAATTGACGGCCATAATAAGGCGGCCGCATGATCCAAAAGACAGCGCTTGCGGTAAACATCGCTAATTTGCCGAATTGCTGAAGCAAGGTCAGGGCGGCTCTGCCAGGAATTTGCAATAGTCTCATGTGATCTTAAACCAAGTTACGCCCCCAGATGGGACAGAATAGCACCAGCATAATGCCGCTTGGCGCGAAGGCCAAGTGTTGTCAGCATTTCATAGGGAATGGTTTGGCATTTTTCCGCCCAATCATGAACACTAAGACCATCGCCTATTAACGTTACCGCATCGCCTGTGGCAAGATGATCCTCCGGCCAATCGGTGATATCCACCACATGAACATCCATCGAAACCCGGCCAATCATCCGAGCGGTGAAGCCATTTTTCTTGACCATCCCTTTGCCGCTCAGCAAGCGATTGATGCCATCACCATAACCGCCGCCGATGGTGGCCAGACGGCTTCGGCGGGTGAGGGTTTCGCTTGCGCCATAGCCGACGGTCTCGCCAGCCTCAGCGGCGCGAATTTGCAAGACTCGTCCATAAAGCGAGAGTGCAGGACGCAGCCCTTCCACCTGATCATGGTTAGGCGTCAATCCATAAAGCCCAATCCCTGGGCGGGTGATGTCATAATGATAGTCAGCACCTAGCAAAATCCCAGCGGTCGCGGCGAGGCTTGCGGGAATGCCGCTCAAAGACGGATGCGCGATCAGGCGATCAAAATCCGATTGCTGTTTGGGGTTCATCGCGTCTTCTGGAGAATCGGCGGACGCCAAATGCGAGTAGATCATCTGCCAATGCCCGGCTTTGAATTCCTCGCGATCCAACAATTGATCAGTCCCTTTATAATTAAAGCCAAGGCGATTCATGCCCGTGTCGATATGCAAAAGGGCAGGGATGGTCACCCCTTCGTCACGGGCGAGTCGATCCAGCCGTTGCAATTGATCTCTATCTGCGATAGTGGGCATGATGTGATGATGGATCACTTCATCATGGTCATGGGCATCAAAACCATCAAAATATCCGATTTTCGCTTTTGGTAAGACCGCGCGAAGGGACAAGGCTTCATCTAGGCTGGCGGTGAAAAACAAATCGCAACCGGCATGGGCAAGGGCGCGCGCCACCATGGCCATGCCATGGCCGTAACCATCGGCTTTGACCACTGCGCTGGCCGTGGCTGTTCCCGAAAGGGTGTTCAGCGTCTTCCAGTTTTCAACAATAGCGTCGAGGTTGATCTCGGCTTCAAGGCGCACGGGCATCGCGGCCATAGGCTAGAACCCTTCAGGCAGATGGTCAGGGGCAACGTAATCGATGAATTTCGTTTGTTCGGCGATGAAACTCGGATGAACCACGCCGGTGGGGCCATGACGTTGCTTCGCGATGATGATTTCCGCTCGCCCTTCCGCTTGCTGGAGTTTTTCTTTCCAGCGATCATGGCGGGTGTTGTAATGCTCTTCGCTTTCTTCCGGCCTGCGGTCAGGTTCGCTTTTGCCAAGGTAATATTCTTCGCGATAAACAAACAACACGACATCAGCGTCCTGTTCGATCGAGCCGGATTCCCGCAAATCCGAAAGATTGGGGCGCTTGTCTTCGCGCTGTTCGACGGCACGCGATAATTGCGACAGCGCCAGCACCGGCACGTTTAATTCTTTGGCGATGGATTTTAAGGTTCTCGAAATCGCCGATATTTCTAAGACGCGGTTTTCCGTGCGTTGCCCAAGAGGAGCGGTCAGCAATTGCAGGTAATCGACGACAATCAAGCCGAGATCATATTGACGCTTCAGGCGGCGAGCGCGGCTGGCCAATTGCGAAACTGAAATGGCGGCGTGTCATCAATAT
>CAJXME010000372.1 GCA_913056245.1 uncultured Alphaproteobacteria bacterium
GTGTGTTGATGCTGGCCGAACAGTTTAAATCCAGCGATTATATTGCGATGATAGAAGCGCTCGCCCCGGAATTGGCCAGCCATAAAGGCGGGGCGCTTCGCCTGGAAAAATTGCCGCATCTGAACCATCTTGTCCATATGGGCACCGGTGATCGCCCAGGCATGATGACCACGCAAAATCTGATGCAGCTGGCAACAGACAGATTAATTGAAAAGGCCAAAGAGATAGGGGCGGGGCTTGACCAGCATGACCCTATCAATATTCAGTTTACCTCCGGGACAACCGGCGCGCCAAAAGGGGCGACATTGACCCATGCCAATATTATCAATAACGGGCGCTTTACAGTGGAAAGGATGGGCTTGCAACAGGGCGAAATGCTCTGTCTTCCTGTCCCGCTTTATCATTGTTTCGGGATGGTGATGGGATCGCTGGGATGTGTGGCTATCGGGGCAGGGCTGGTATTTCCGGGCGAAGCCTTTGAGCCGCTCGCCACCCTAAAGGCCATCGCGGCCGAAAAATGTGCTGCTCTTTATTCTGTGCCGACCATGTTTTTGTCGATGCTGGATCATGAAGATTTCAGCCAGTTTGATATTAGCAGTTTGCGAACCGGCATTATGGCCGGGGCGCCTTGTCCGATGGAAGTGATGAAGCGCGTCACCCGGGAAATGAATTTAAAAGAAATTACCATTGCCTATGGCATGACCGAAACCAGCCCGGTTTCCTTTCAGTCTCACCCCGATGATCCGCTGGAAATGCGGGTATCAACGGTTGGCCGCATTCACCCTCATGTAAGTGTGAAAATTGTTGATGAGGCAGGGGAGACCCTGCCTGTCGGCGTGCAAGGCGAGCTGTGGACAAAAGGCTATTCGGTGATGCATGGCTATTGGGCAGAGGCTGAAAAAACACAAAGCTCTATCACAAAAGATGGCTGGATGCGTACCGGGGATTTGGCCACACTGGATGAAAATGGCTTTGCGCGTATTACTGGCCGGCTAAAAGATATGGTGATACGGGGCGGCGAGAATATTTACCCCCGCGAGATAGAGGAATTTCTCTATCGGCATCCTGCCATTCAACAGGTACAGGTTTTTGGTGTGCCGGATGAAAAATATGGCGAAGAGCTGTGCGCCTATATCATTTTAAATAAGGGCATGGCCGTCTCGAAAGAGGATATTCGCGGGTCTTGCACGGATGAAATCGCCCATTATAAAATTCCGCGCTATATCCGCATTGTTACAGCCATGCCGATGACCGTCACAGGCAAGCCGCAAAAATTCATCATGCGCGAGCAAATGATCAAAGCCCTTGGTCTTTAACGCCTGATCTTTCACCGTAATCCTTGCTTGGCGTTTATCTGTCGCCATAAATTTCTTGACAGGGTGAGCCTTTTCTTGATTAATTAAACAAACGTTTAATTAATTCCATTTAATAAACTTTAGGGCGATCATGGCGCGCAAAGCAGGATCAACACGTCAGGACACGGAAGCGAAAATATACCTCGCCGCCCGCAATCTCTTTGCGCGCTTTGGCTATGCGGCGGTTTCCATGCGGCAAATCGCCAGTGAAGTCGGCGTTAATCAAGCGGCGCTCTACCATTACACGCCCACCAAGCAAGATTTACTCGCGGGGTTATTGACGCGGCATATGGACGATTTGATCGCGGCCTATGATGCGGAACCCCATCCTGACGACCCGCTCTTGGCGTTAGATCATTTCACCCGCTTTCACATCGCCTATCACCTGACCAAGCCCGATGAAGTGTTTTTAAGTTACATGGAATTGCGCTCGCTTGAGCCTGATCATTTCCAAAACATCACCGCGTTGCGCAGTGATTACGAAGAACGCTTGCGGCATATCCTTGCCTCTGGCCTTAAGACCGGCGCCTTCACCGCGATTGAACCCTCGATCACCGCCATGGCCATCCTATCGATGCTGACGGGCATCACCAATTGGTACAAGCCGGGTGGCCGATTGAGCCAAGACGATATTGAAACCTATTACAGCCGATTGGTGCTTCGTGCCGTCGGCGCAACCCCTTTG
>CAJXME010000373.1 GCA_913056245.1 uncultured Alphaproteobacteria bacterium
GATGATGGCTATATCAATTCTGTCCCGGGGGTTGAGGATAAACGCCCGCGCTTGCTGTCCCTGACCGATAAAGGGCTTGCGCTCGAACAAGAACTCACCCGCGTTCAGATGGCGCGTTTCAGCCGCGCGTATAAAACAGCCGGCGTTGATTCGGTCGATGGTTTTCTGCGCGTTCTCGAACATATGACCGATCGCGCCCCACCAACAGGCACGACCACGACGAAAGGCTAATGGATGGCCGAAACCGATCAAAAGTCACATATCTTAATCATTGATGACGATGATCGTTTGCGGGCGTTGATCAGTCGATTTTTGGCCGAACAAGGCTTTCGCGTCACCAGCGCCAGCAATGCTGAAGAAGCGCGCCAGCATATCGCTGGGATAATCTTTGATTGTCTGGTGGTGGATGTCATGATGCCCGGCGAATCCGGGCTTGATCTGGTGCGTGATTTGAAATCGACCTCACCCTCCTTGCCGTGCTTGATGTTGACCGCCATGGGTGAGCCGGGGCATCGGCTGCATGGACTTGAAACCGGTGCCGATGATTACATGACCAAGCCGTTTGAGCCGCAAGAACTCGCCTTGCGCATCAAGAATATTCTGGCGCGCAACACCGCCATCTCCGCCGCCGCCCGAAGCGATCAAGACCCCGATGCCGCGATTCGCTTTGGCCCTCATCTCTTTGAACTCACCCGCGAGCAATTGACCACAGCGGGCAAACGTCAGCATCTGACCACGGCGGAAAAACATTTGCTGGCGTGCTTTTGCCGCAATCCTCAGCAAATCTTATCACGCGAGCAACTCTCTGATATGCTGGGTGGACAGATGGAAGGCCGCAGCATTGATGTGGCCGTGGCACGGTTGCGGCGTAAAATTGAGCCTAACCCCAGCAAGCCGATCTATCTGTTGACGGTTCGTGGCCGAGGATGGTCATTGGAAACGGATAGGAGCGCATCATGGTAATCGCAATCGGTTGGTGGTGTTAAGAGTCCAGCGGTGTTAAGTACATAGTGATGAAACTGCCTCTGCCCAAAACCTTATTCGGACGTTTGCTCGCCATCGTTATGGTGCCGATGATTTTGGTGCAGGTGGTGACCATTCTGGTTTTCTACGAACGCCATTGGGATACCGTCACCCGCTATATGGCGACCAACCTTTCCGCTGATATGGCGGTGATTGTCGACCGATACGCCAGCCAGCAAACCCCTGAAAATTTCAGCGACACCAGCGCCTTTGCTTGGCGTTACTTTCAATTTGACGTTGAATGGGATCAGGGCGGCATTCTCGCCAAAGACCAATTTGGTAGCCGTTCCGAATATGCCTTTCAAATGCTTGACCAAGGCTTGAAATCGCGGCTTTCCTATCCCTACACCATCAACCTATACGCCAATGAAGACTGGCTTTCGGTTGGGGTGCAATTCCCCGATGGGGTGATGCGGATCAACGCCGGCCGGAAACGGATTTTCAGCTCCACCTCGATCCTTGTGATTTTATGGACGGTAAGCACATCGGTTTTGCTCTTTGGCATTGCGCTGGTGTTTTTGCGCGGCCAAGTGCGGCCGATTGTTCGTCTTGCGCGCGCCGCCCGGCAATTGGGATTGGGCCGCCCTGCCGCTGATTATCAATTGGCCGGCGCAAAGGAAGTTCGCCTCGCGGGACGCGCTTTCCAAGCCATGCGGCAACGCATTCAACGCCAGATGGTCGAGCGGACAGAAATGCTGGCTGGCGTTTCCCATGATTTGCGGACGCCCTTAACGCGGATGAAACTGCAACTGGAATTTCTGCCCGACAGTCCTGAGAAAAAAGGCATCCGTGATGACATCCTCGATATGGAAGCCATGATCGAAGGATATATCAATTTTGCCAGCAACGCCGTCACCGAGGACATGGTGGACGTCAATATCAAAGACATTAATACTATTCCTGAGCAGATCTTTACCTCTAGGGTTGCTGAGATTGGTAGGAAGACTCAAGGTCGCTTGATCATTAAGGAATATCCTACTGCTTCTGCTCATGCTGGTCACTTCAAAGGACT
>CAJXME010000374.1 GCA_913056245.1 uncultured Alphaproteobacteria bacterium
TCTTCACTATTTTTGTCGGTCTTCCTGACGTCACCGACTTGCTCTTGAATTGGGTGATCCTGCCGCTATCGGTGATGGCGATGTTCGCGGGCACCATCTTGGCGATTTATGAGCATGATTTGAAGAAACTCTTGGCTCAATCCTCGATTGCGCAGATTGGCTATATCACCTTGGCTTTTGCGATTGGCACGACGTCTAGCATCAGCGCGGGGTTCATCCATATGGCCAATCACGCGATGATCAAGGGCGGTTTGTTTATGGCCGTGGGCGCGCTGATGGTCACCATTGGCAAACGGGTCACCATGTCGAGCATCGAAGGCTTGGGCCGTGCGATGCCATGGACTTGTTCCGCCATGCTCGTTTGTGGGTTGTCCTTGATCGGCTTGCCTTTGACGGCTGGCTTCATTTCAAAAATCTACCTCGTCCTTGCGACCTTGGATGCTGGAATGAATGTCATCACGGGGCTGATCTTATTGTCGAGCGCCTTATCCGTTTTGTATTTGTGGAAAATCGTCGAAGTCATGTGGATGCGCCCCTATAAAGGCAAGGCGCTTGCTGAGAATATCTTGATTTATGGACCGCTTTGGCTGGTTGCCATTTCCAATATCGTGTTTGGCATTTACGCCAAGCCGATTGTTGATCTGGCCGATGCCGCCGCTCGAGCGATCACAGGAGGGGCGTTATGATGACTTTGATGAGCATCGATACTGCGCTCAAAATTGGTATTCTAGCGCCTTTGATCACCGCTATTTTAGTGCCGTTCTTTGCGGTTCGGATCAATTATCGTGACGCTCTTGGCCCGATTGGCGGCGTCATCACCTTTATCGCTGCTCTTCATGTGGCGCAGGATGTCTTGCAAGGCGGCTCGCCTACTTGGACCTTGATCACGATCAGCGATGGCCTGTCGCTCACCTTCAAAGTCACGCCTTTGGGCGCGGTCTTTGGGTTGGTGGCTTCTGGGCTTTGGATTTTGGCTGCCCTTTATACCATCGGCTATATGCGCGGTAATCATGAACATCATCAAACGCGATTTGCGATCTGCTACGCGGTGGCGGTGCACGCGGCCATGGCCATTGCTTGGTCTGGCAATTTGATGGTGCTGTTTATTTTCTATGAAATTCTGACCTTTTCCACCTATCCCTTGGTGACCCATAAAGAAAGCCAAGAGGCGATCCGCGCGGGTCGGCTTTACATGAGCATCTTGGTCGGCACCTCGGTTGTGCTGTTGCTGCCCGCGATCATTTGGGTGTGGTTGAGTGCCGGCACCTTGGATTTCACCCCCGGCGGTATTCTTTCGGGTCGGCTTTCTTATGAAGCGGCGCCGATCTTGCTCGCGCTCTTTGCCTTTGGTGTGGGGAAAGCCGCCTTGATGCCAATCCACCGTTGGTTGCCCGCGGCGATGGTGGCGCCGACGCCGGTATCAGCGCTGTTGCACGCTGTGGCGGTGGTGAAAGCTGGTGTCTTTACCATCCTCACCGTCGTGGTTTACATCTTTGGCTTTGATTTCTTGAGCATGAGCGGGGCGTCGGTATGGCTGGCATGGCTCGCGGGCTTCACGATTTTAGCGTCTTCGGTTGTGGCGATCACCAAAGATGATTTGAAAGCCCGGCTTGCTTATTCAACGATTTCGCAATTGTCCTACATCGTCCTTGGCGCGGCTTTGGCGACCGCCGCCGCGATTGAAGGCGCGACGCTTCATATCGTCATGCACGCTTCGGCCAAGATCACCTTGTTCTTCTGCGCTGGGGCAATTTACGTCAACGCGCATATCAAGAATATTTCTGAACTCGATGGTTTGGGGCCAAGGATGCCTTTGGTCTTTATCGCGTTGTTCTTAGGGGCGTTGTCGATTATCGGCATTACCTGCTTAATTTTGCATATTTTACCAAAAAGTGAGAAAAAGTCTGGATTCTTCGGGTTCATACAAGAAATCATGAAATTCTTCAAAGCAAAAAAATGAAAAAATTAATTACTACTCTCCTTTTCGCTACCACTACATTATCTGCCCTTTCTCTGGAGCCACCAGA
>CAJXME010000375.1 GCA_913056245.1 uncultured Alphaproteobacteria bacterium
CGGCGTATAATGACATAGACCATAGCCCCCACCACCGGCACGGCGATGGCTTTAATCACGTCCAGATCAGCGCCCCATCGCTCAAGCGGCAGGCCCTTGGCCATGAATCCCACCAGCCCCACGCCATAATAGGTCAAGGCGGCGATCGACAGGCCCTCAACGGTTTGCTGAAGCCGCAATTGCGCTTGCGCGCGGCGATCCATCGATTGCAGTAAATCGCGGTTCTGTTCTTGGATGTTCATTTCCGTCTGGGTTTGCAGCAATTGCCCGGCGCGCTCAATGCGATTGGCCAAGCGATCAAGGCGGCTGGAAAACGCCTCACAGGTTTGCATCGCGGGCGTCATGCGGCGTTCGATAAAGCCTTCAATCCCCTGATAACCGGGCAGGTAACTCAATTTCAAGTCGCGCATCCGCGCTTCAAAGACTTGGCGATAGGCTTTCGTGGCGGCCATGCGGTAGAGCGTGTCGGCGTAAATTTCTTCGACCCGCGCCGATAGGGTCGTCAGGCTTTTCACCATTTTCGGGATCGAGCGGTCGCCGCTGTCCTTCTGGCTTTTACTGGTGGTTTTATTCGCGCCTTTGATGGTTTTGGACAAATCGCGTGTCAGGCTGGTCAGGTTATTGGCGAGGTCAGACAGCGCGCCGCTGGTTTCTTGTGCTTTGGCAAAGCCCAGCATCGCCAGAAAACGGTAAGTTTCCATTTCCACCACGCGTTGAACCATCCGTCCAAGGCGCGGCGCGGTCATGCTGTGGTTGAAAATCACCGCGCGGCAAAAACCTTGATCATCGCCATCAAAACTGATCATCAATTGCGCGGCGCCATCATCGATCAAATCCGACGGCGCGGCGCGGCTGGCCAACAGCCCCCTCGCCTTTTCCTCATTGAAGCGCGGCGATGGGCGGCCGCCAATCTCAAGCCAAATCGCATGGAAGAGCGGCGCGGGCACGGCGTCAATGAAATCAAACGGCAGATGGGTAAGCGCCGCCGCGTCAAAAGCATGGGGGGCGAGGCCGGTCTTCGCCGCTTTGCCATCCTCAATCAGGCTGATCGATAGGAATTCGGTGTGGCGTTCGACTTTCAGCCCATAACCCGCGAGATCACGGTGGATGTATTTGCTGTCCTTCGGCATCGGCGGCTGATCCGCCTTTTTCAGGAAGCGGTTGACGTGGCGAATAATCTGAGCGTCATCGCCGCGATCGGTCAGGTAGACAAAGCGGATAAACCGCCCCGCGCCGCGAAAATCCGAAAAACTGCGGGCGTGGACTTCATCGAGCAGGCGTTGGCGGAGCGGATGATCGCGCATGAACCCTTCCTTTAAGGCTGAGGCGGCTTAGTTTGGCCGCTATCCTAGCCTAAATCACCGCGCGGCAAAAGGGCTAGCAGAGCGATACCGCGCGTGATTATCTGCTGTGATCCGCCGCTATGATCCGCTTTTTCGGCTTAAAGGAAGTTCTGGCCACGGATGGCGGCGATCACCGCGTCGGTCACCTCACGGGTATTGGCTGTGCCGCCGACGTCAGGGGTCTTGATGCCCGCGTCGCAAACCGCATCCACCGCTGTCATTAACCGCGCCGCCGCGTCACCGCGCCCGAGATGTTCCAGCATCTGCGCCCCCGTCCAGAAGGTCGCCACAGGATTGGCAATCCCCTTGCCCGTGATATCAAAGGCGGAGCCGTGGATCGGCTCAAACATCGATGGGAAGCGGCCTTCGGGGTCAATATTCGCCGTCGGCGCCACCCCAAGACTGCCCGCCAGCGCGCCCGCAAGGTCCGACAAAATATCGGCGTGCAGGTTGGTGGCGACAATCGTGTCCAAGGTTTCAGGATGCAGGGTCATCCGCACGGTCATGGCGTCGACCAAAATCTTATCCCAAGTGACGTCTGGAAATTCTGTGGCGACTTCGGCGGCGATTTCATCCCACATCACCATGCCGTGACGCTGGGCATTGGACTTTGTGACAACGGTCAGCATCTTGCGTTGACGAGATTGCGCGAGGGAAAATGCATAGCGCATGATCCGGCTGAC
>CAJXME010000376.1 GCA_913056245.1 uncultured Alphaproteobacteria bacterium
ATCGCAAAACGCCGTCGGCATTATCCGCGCCAAACCGCAGAACCTGCTGGCTAATTTGCCCCTGCGCGATAACTCTTAACAAACTTTAATGGCCTTTAGTTGAGGTAATCATCCGTCGTGCGCGGCTTCTTGCGGTCGCCGATATCCAGCATTTTATCTTTTTCCGAGAAAATCGCATCGACCCGGCAGTCTTCGCACATTTTCAGCATATCGAGGCGGCCGCTATCGGCGAACATACTATGCCCTGAAAGTTTGCCGACAATGGCTTCGATTGATCGCGTGGTGCCAAAAGGCTTGCCGCAAGCCGTGCAGTGGAACGGTTCATCTTCGACAATCAATTCTGTCGATAGAGCCTGATCCGACAAATTGAATTGCGGCACCAGCGTGATGACCTTTTCCGGGCAAGTGGCAACGCAAATCCCGCATTGCAAGCAGGCGTCTTCTTTGAACAGCAATTGCGGCGCGTCGGGATTGTCTTGCAACGCTCCCGCCGGGCAAGCGCCAACGCAAGATAAGCAAACCGTGCAGGATGTCGTGTTGACCTCAACCCGGCCATAAGGCGCGCCTTGAGGCAATGGGATGGGGGTGTCGATCTTGCCGCCATTGGCGCTGATCAGGCTTCGCATGGCAAGGCGCGTCACCGCACGGGGAGCGCCCAGCGCCATAAAGCCGCTGGTTTTGACCGCCGAGGTTTTTGATTTTTGCCAGAGCGCGGCTTCAATCTTGTCCGGGTCAGCATCGTCAATCACCTGAAAGCGATGATCAGGTTTGACGCCCGCGCCCTTCAATAAGGCTTCCGCTAAGGTGATTTGCGGGTTGATGGCGGCGGCGTCATCAGCCTTTTGCGGGTTGACCAGCATCACGACCCGTTGAAAGCCGCTGGCGATTGCCCCCAGTAAAATATCGTGACCGGTTCGTCCCACGGCGTGCATTTCATAAGGGATGACATGGGCGGGCAGGCCTTTGCCAAATCGCGCCAGAGTGTTGATCACCTCAAGCCCATATTGCCCATCATGGATGAGCAAATCCGGCGCCTTGCCACCCGCTTCATGATAGGTGCGCCCCATAAGCGCGATCTGCGAGACGGTTTCATCAATCGGCAAGAGATTGGTTTGCGCCGCCCCCGATGGGCAGACCGCGCCGCAATACCCGCAACCGCCGCAAATGCCGGGGTCAATCGCGACGGTATCGCCCATGCTGGTGATCGCGCCGGCGGGGCAAACATCAAGGCATTTCGAACAGCCGGTGATGCTGTTGCGGGAATGCGCGCAAAGATTTTCATCAAAAGTGACATAGATCGGCTTTTCAAAATCACCGATCATGGCGCGGGCTTGGTTTTCAATCTCCGCAAGGCGGCTGATATCATCGGCATCGGCGCGGAAATAGCCATCGCGTTTTTGCCAGCCGGTGAAAAGCGGCGTGTTGCCCGTCAGATCAATCAGCATATCGCATTGGCTTTCAACGCCACTGGCCATAGGGCCGTAGGCGATGGCCGCGCGGCTATGGGGCAGAGCTTCGGCGAAATAATCAATCGTCAGCGTGAAATTGGTGAAATGGCCTTGCGCTTGTTTGATGACGCCGGTGGTCAGGGTGAAGGGGAAGGATTCCGCCATCACTTCTGCGTCATCAGGGGAAAGCATCACCGTCACCCCAAGGTCAGCGCTCAGTTTTTTGGCCAATGCAATCGCCGCGTCACCGCCCCCGTAAATCAAACAGCGCCCATATGACGTCATGGAGAGCAGTTTCACTGGCGGCGGTTGATGCTCCGCCAGCGCGATCAAAGCGGCCATTTTGGGGGTTGCTTTTTTGCCATCGTCAGACCATCCGGCGCGTTCACGAATATTGACCACCTGCGGCATAGGGCGGCCATGATCCTCAGCCAAGGCTTCAAAAAGATGCTGATACTGGGTGCAGGCGATCATCACCGGCGCATCGGATTCCGCCATAGCGCTGATCAGTTGATCTTGCTGGCTTGCGCAAAGACTGGTGAAAACTGGCTGATCCGGATTGCCGCTCGATTTC
>CAJXME010000377.1 GCA_913056245.1 uncultured Alphaproteobacteria bacterium
ATTTCGGTGCTGTTCGTGCTGCTGACGACGTTCCTGATGCCGCTGACCATCGCGGCCTGTTGGGGCGTCACGCACCGGGTCAAGGAATACATGATCGCGATGCTGGTGCTTGAGACGCTGATGATCGGCGTTTTCGTCGCGCTCGACCTCGTGCTGTTCTACCTGTTCTTCGAGGCGGGCCTGATCCCGATGTTCCTGATCATCGGCATTTGGGGCGGCGCAAGACGGGTCTACGCGTCGTTCAAGTTTTTCCTCTACACATTGTTTGGCTCTGTCTTGATGCTGGTGGCCATGCTGGTGATGTATGGTCAGGCGGGCACAACGAATATCCCCGCATTGACGGCGTTTGATTTTGATCCATCGGTGCAAACATGGCTGTTCTTGGCGTTCTTCGCGTCCTTTGCGGTGAAAGTGCCGATGTGGCCCGTGCATACCTGGTTGCCTGATGCCCATGTGGAAGCCCCCACCGCGGGGTCGATGATCTTGGCTGGGATTTTGTTGAAGATGGGCGGCTATGGCTTCTTGCGCTTCTCCCTGCCGATGTTCCCCGATGCGTCGCTTTATTTTGCGCCGATGGTCTTCACGCTTTCGGTGATCGCCGTGATTTACACCTCGCTAGTGGCGCTCGCGCAAAGCGATATGAAAAAACTGATCGCTTATTCTTCCGTGGCGCATATGGGCTTTGTGACCGTGGGGATTTTCACCATGACCGAACAAGGCATCGCTGGCGCGATGTTCCAAATGATCAGCCATGGTTTGGTGTCAGCGGCATTGTTCTTTGCGGTGGGCGTGGTTTATGACCGGCTTCACACCCGTGAAATTTCAGCCTATGGCGGGGTCGCGGATTCAATGCCTCGTTACGCGGTCTTCTTTATGTTCATGATGCTGGCTTCCGTTGGCTTGCCTGGCACGTCAGGCTTTGTTGGCGAATTCCTCGTTCTGGTGGGCGCTTGGCAGGCCAGCACATGGCTCGCTTTCTTCACGGCCACGGGTCTGGTGTTAGGCGCGACCTATATGCTTTGGCTCTATCGCCGGGTGGTTTTTGGGAAAGCCGAAAAAGCCGAAGTGATTGCGCTGAAGCCGATGGATAATCGTGAAATCTTTATTTTCATTCCGTTATCAGCATTGGTGTTGTGGTATGGGGTTTTCCCAACGGGTCTGCTGGACTTAATGCAACCGTCTATTTTAACGGTGATTGATCAAGTTGCTGCTGCCATGGCGGCTGGGGGAGCGAACTAATGGCCATGTCTCTGTATTACCCTGCGATGGCTGAGATTTTTTTGGCGGGTATGGCGATCCTATCGGTGTTGATCGCGGCCTTTGGTGGTGAAGATTGTAAAGCCGCTTCGTTGATGCGGAAACTCACCATCGCAAGTTTTGCGGTGGCCGGTCTGCTGACCGTGTCCTATGGCCAGATGCCAAATTTGGCCTTTGGTGATTTGTTTGTGACTTCACCCTTCATGGTGTTTATGAAACTGCTGGTCTTAGCGGGGGCGGGTATTATTTTGCTTCTAGCACAGAATCAGGTGAACACGGATCGGATGGATCGGCCCGAGTTTCCGTTGCTGGTGATGTTGTCCGTTCTTGGGATGATGGTGTTGATTTCCGCCAATGATCTGATGTTGCTTTATATGGGGATTGAGTTGCAATCCTTGCCCCTCTATGTCATTGCCGCGATGCAGCGCGATAGCATCCGATCTTCTGAAGCAGGGCTTAAATACTTCCTTCTGGGGGCGCTGTCTTCCGGCTTATTGCTCTATGGCGCGTCGTTGATTTATGGCTTTACGGGATCAACCAATTACGCGGAAATCGCGGCTGTGTTGAGCGCGGGCGCTAGTGAAGGGGCGGTGATCGGCATCGTCTTCTTGATCGCGGGGATGGCGTTCAAGATTTCAGCCGCGCCATTCCATATGTGGACGCCTGATGTCTATGAAGGCTCACCCACGATTGTGACGGCATTTTTTGCGGTTGCACCCAAATTGGCGGCGATGGCGCTGTTCCTTCGG